>JAFTYJ010000064.1 GCA_017464745.1 Rikenellaceae bacterium
CCACCACATCGCCATTCCAAACGTGGTCGATAATATCCTCGCGCGAGAACACAACGTCGGGACGAGCGAGCAGCATAGCAAGTATTTGAAACTCCTTACGAGTGAGAGCCACCTCGGTGTCATCAATCATACACACCTTGCGTTGAAGGTCCACCACAAGTCCGCGATAGGTAAGCAGGTTGCGGTCGCGGCGGTTGGTCGAGGTACGGCGCAACACACTCTGAACCCTTGCCACAACCTCACGCACCGAAAACGGCTTGGAGATATAGTCGTCGGCGCCCAAGCCCAAGCCACGCACCGTATCATCCTCCGAGTCGCGGGCCGTACAAAATATAATAGGTATATCGGCCGTTTGGGGACGTGCTTTGAGGATTCCCGCCAGACCAAAACCTCCCAACTCGCCCATCATCACATCGAGCAGAATGAGGTCAAACTCTTCGAGCGGAAGAGTCAGCGCCTCCTCGGAACTATATGCCACCGAAGTACGATAGCCCGCAGCGCGAAGGTTGAACGACAGGATTTCGCACAGCGACTCCTCGTCATCGACAATCAGAATGTGTGGTGTGTCCATCGTGGGGGGATTAGTTTGAGGTTCCGAAGTTTGCTTTTATGTAGTCGAAGATTGTTCGCGGGCCCTGTTTTTTGGGGTAGGCCAAGTCTGAAATCTGTTCGTACACCTGGAATTGGCGGTCGCCAAAGGCCATTTTTTGCATAAACCACTCAATCTGCTCACGGTTTTGCAGATAGGGAGCGCCAGCAACAACGTGGTCCACATCGGGGTAGACACACACATAGTAGGGAGCCGAAGTGCGGCGAAGCAGTTTGTCGTAAATATAATCAGTTCCATACATACCCACCTTGCCGACAGCCAATTTACGATACGGGACATTACAATCGGCATCGCCGTGGAACAGCAACAGCGGGCACATACCCTCGGCCGTGGTGGGACGTCCCAAGGTGGTATATATTGCGCCTGCCATCGACACCACACCCGCATAGCGGAAACCTTCGGGCAATGCACCCTCGGTCATACCCATAGCCCTGCGCCACTCGCCCGTGAGTACCGAGATAGCACCTGCGCTCGAACCACTTGTCACAATTCGCTTAGGGTCGATACCCAAGCGGTCGGCCTCGCGGACAATGTAGGAGGTTGCCGAATAGAGGTCCTTAACTGCCATATCGACCGACTCCGAGAGCATATTTATCAGTTCGGGGAGCGACGGTTTGGTGGTTGCGGAGTGGAGAGGAGCCAGGCCCAGGCGATAGTCGATAGTTGCCACGGCATAGCCACGCGAAACCATATCCTCAAAAAAATCGAGGTATTGTTCGGCATTGCGGCGGCCCGTAAAGAATCCGCCACCAAACATAAACACCAAGCACGGAGCCGACTTTTGCGGTGCGGCATAGAAGTCCATACGCAGTGTGTCGTTGCCTTTGATGGCAAAGATTTCGGTTGTGGGGGTTGCGGCGCCGAGTGTCAGCGTCACAAGTGTCAGTATCAGAGCAAGGATTGACTTTCGCATAGTGTATTGGTTTGCGACTGCAATATACTATTTTTTTGGCGACAAAGCAAATCCAATGCCCACGGGATTATTTTCGGGCTACGCGAGTCGAATATACGGTGCGAGGTGTACACGGCAAGTTGATGGTTATGCCGAGCGACACGCCCACTCCCACTCCCGGTTGCCAGCCTGCGGGGGTACGATAAACACCTGCTTGGGGGCCAACCGTAAGGGCGATGCGTGGTGTGGGGCGTGCGGGAGGCGGCACAACAATATGGGTATGGCGTTGCAACAGGGTGAGCGAGTCCAAGTGTGGGTTATAGCCACTCACTACGGCCACATAGGTTGAGTCGTCGGAGTAGCGCACACGTTGGATGGGGAATGCAACGGGCAGCGAGTCGCGCAGGCGAACGGTATCGGCGGCAAGCCACACAGTATCGGTACGCACCACTGTTCGCAGGCGTTCGACAGGGTGGTGTATCCATACGGTATCGGTGTGGGTAATCACAACGGTATCGGTCACAGGGGTTGGTTGTGGAGGGTTTGGGGCATAATTACGGCACATCAGCCATCCCGTCCCAAAGCCGACAGCGGCTATCAGGGCGGCAAGCCACACAGCGCAAAAAGGTTTCATAGCAGAGGTAATTTAGTATTACCACAAAGGTAGTTTTTGCACGGTGGGGTTGGTTTCTACATCTTTGGTATATGCACACAAAAAGGGCTATCCACGTGGGATAGCCCTTGAATTATCGGTTAGGGTTGGAATCAGGAATTACTTCTCACATCCGCCCCATCCGAAGTTGCGAATGATTACTCCTCGCCACCCTCTTCGAGTTCGGGAGCAACGTCTTTCATACAACGTACCGAGAAACCACAAGCGGGGTGGAACGACGAGTTAGGCGAACCAGCAGCACCGGGGAACGAGTGAACTTTGGTCTCATAGTTCCATTGCCACGACTCGGTAATGTTGCCCGAAGGAGCGTAAATCTCCAAGCGCGAGATGTATTGTTTGTACGAGTTTTGAGCGTTCAGAGCGTACGAAGCCGACGAACCCCAACCCGAGTAGTCGCTCTCAGGACGACCCGAGTCATACGACAATTGACCCGACATCGGGAAGAACATAGTCTCACCTGCTTGGTAGCCACCGGTGTAAACCTCGAAACCAGCTTTAAACTCGGGGTTGTATGCTTGGTTTGTTTGCTCTTTGAACATAGGATCGTAAACATAGCCAGCACCGAAGCCACGGTCAGCATCGTTAGCCAACGACCAAGTAATCTCACCCTTAACGTTCATGTGTTTGTAGATTTGACCACTCTCCTCGTCTTTGCGCAGAGGCGAGCTCGACCAGTAAGGTACGAAGAAGTTGAAAGTACCGTGATCGGGTACACGCCATCCGGGAGGACACGGGTCGTAGATAGTCTTTTGGCCATAGTTGGTGTAACCGTTGTTCGAGTTACCCCACAGGTAAGTAGGCCAGCTCCACTCGTGATAGAAGCCCGAGCCGTTACGCAGGGTCTCAGGAACGAAGAACCAAGTCGAAGGCAGGTTACGTGCGCCAGTGAACGCCTCACCGTTCTCATCAACACCGGTTACGTCAGCGTAAGCATCACCTGCATTACCACCGGTAATATAGATGGTAGGATTAGCAATAGCGTAGTTAATCGAAGTCAACTCATCGGGAGTCTCACCATTGTTAACAGCCTCGTTGTAAACGCTACCCATCGAGGTACCGTTGAAGATCGAGGTAACATCGGTAGCAACACCGTCAACAGTACGCCACAGTTGGTAACGAGTCGAACCCAGGTAAGTGGTCATCTCAGCGTCACGGTAGGGCGAGAATGCCTCGTTACAGCCGGGGAACGGGTCTTTACGGCCCCACTCATAGTGCATACCGTACGAGTCTTGAACACCACCCATACCATATTGAGTCTCGGTCAACGAAGCGTTGCGACCATTGATAAGGGCACCAAGGTTACGGTCCATCAGAGTAACGGGAACGGTAGGACCGCTGGTGAACTCAGGATAGGTGATAGGCATAGCCTTAGCCTCGATATCCTCGCTGTTCACCCAGATGTGCCAGCTCCAGAATACTTTGTTTACGATAGTGTAGTCGAACTCATCAAGAGTAGCCAGAGCGATAACAACGTTACCGTTGGGAGCGTTCTCTTTAACCTTGAAGCTGATATAACCGGTCTCTTTGTTCAGAGTAATGTCGGTGATAATCTCAGCTTGGTTGTCACGCCACAACTCAATTGCTTGCATATCGTCCTCATCCATGCTGATGGGTTGAACGTCGATATACATCTCTTGGTCAGCTTGACCGTTACCACGAACGGTTGCGTCGAATTTGTAAGCAACACCTTTTTGAGTGGTGATGTAGCAGTTTGCACTCTCAACCTCGCTCAGGTCATAACCGTCAAACTCTGCTTGGTTAACTTTTACGTTAGCGGTAGTCGACAGAGTTTTGTCATCGGGGTGAGTACAAGTCAGGATGATGGTAGCGCTACGCTCAGCACCTTTGCTCTCAGCATCGGGAGTGTTGGCAGCGTATTTGATGGTGATAGTGTTCTCACCTGCGTTACCCTCGTTCTCGCTCAGCTCAATCCAAGTGTCCATAGCGGTTGCGCTCCAAGCGTAGTTGGTGCTGAATGTCAAAGCAACCTCACCAGCCGAGCAAGGAATCTCAACAGCCTCAACAGCCGAGATCTTAGGCTCGTTACCTGCTTGCGATACAGCAACTTTCAGAACTACTTTCTCGTCCAGAGTCGAAGTAACAACGATCTCGCCTTTCAACTCTTTGGGTTGGGTGTTTTTCTCAACCGAAACGGTCAACTCAACCTCGCCCGAGTTACCCTCGGTTGCGCTTACGGTAGCCCACTCAGGTGCAGTCAGAGTCCAAGGACCAGCAGCAGTCAGAGTGAAGGTTTGTGTAGCAGCCTCGATAGTGGGGAATACAACAGCCTCAGGCTCTGCGCTCAGGGCAGGAACACAAGCTGCTTGCGAGATGGTAACAACCACGCTCTTATCCTCCTCACCATCTTTGTAGTTAATGGTATAGGTGCCGGTGCGTGCCTCCAAAGTCTCGTTGTAGCCGGTTACGGTTACGATAACAGCGGTACGCGAGCCACTCTCTTGCTCCTCAACGTCGAACCAGTCGCCCGATTTAGTAGCGGTCCACTCAACGTTCGAAGTGATAGTGAAGCCTTGTTGTGCGCCTACCTCGTTAGCAACCTCGATTACAGCATCCTCGTCGCTAATCTCAACGGTAGCACCTTGACCCATTTGAACAACCTTTACCTTAGCCTCGGCTTTACCGCCGGTGTGGGTAATGGTAATGAATGCCTCGCGGCTCTCAACTTGGGTATTGGCACGAGTAGCGGTAACGGTAACAACACCATTTTTGCTACCTTTACGAGGGTTCATGCTGATCCATTGCGATGCATCAGTCGAAACGACCCAGTCGCAGTTAGCCTCAAAAGCGATTTGTGCTTTCGAGTTGGCCTCTTTTGCCAATACAATCGACTCCTCAGCGATGGTGATTTTGGGAGCGGCATCTTCGGTGCCTTGCTCATTACAACCCACAAAAGCCATCGACAACAAAGCCATTGTCAGGCAAGGCATAAGCCACGCTTTAATGAAATTTGTTCTCATAGTAGAGTTTTTTGAATGTTAATAATAAAGTTAATAAAGTGAATTTCAAAGTCTTAGTTACAGTATTCGCACTATAAACCGAGTGCAAGATACACATTTTTTATGAAAATGCATATTTTTTTACGTTTTTTTTGCCATTAACAACATTTCATAACCCACTCCAACACCTTTCCAAAGCCATTTTTTTTGTTTTTTCGTATTTTTTCGTACCTTTGCAGACGCTAAACAGCAGGCAGGGTTTGTCGCCGGTCGCAACTGCGACGGGAGGAAAGTCCGAGCACCACAGAGCACCGTGCTTTCTAACGGAAAGATGTTCGTAAGGGCGTGGCAGAGTGTAACAGAAAATAACCGCCCGGACGCAAGTTCGGGTAAGGGTGAAAAGGCAGGGTAAGAGCCTACCGCGGAGGTGGCGACACACTCCGGCTGTACATCCCACGGGGTGCAAGACCAAGTATATCGACGTATGTAGGGCTGCTCGTCCGATGTCGAGGGGTAGGTTGCTGGATGCTGCGGGTGACCGTAGCCCTAGATAAATGACAAACACCACCCGTTTGGGTGGCACAGAACTCGGCTTATACAGCCTGCTGCAACACAACAGAGGGTATCTGACACAAGTGTCGGACACCCTCTGTTTTTTTTGTGCTAAACGCCTTGCGACATCTAAATCTGCAACGATGTAAGTTCACTCACTGCGCGGCGACCCTCCGCACCAAGCGACAGCGAAAATTCATTGACAAACAGCGCAATATGACTATCAATCACATCATCGGCAAGTTCGCGTGCGTGGGCTTTTACATAATCGCGCGACACCATAGGATTGCGGAATGCGAACTCGACACTTCGACGCAGCAACTCCTCAAATGCAGTCGCAACATCGGCGGGCAGTTCGCGGCTGGCAACAATTGCACCCAATGGTAGGGGAAGACTCGTGGCTCGCTCCCACTCCACACCCAAATCGGCCACAAGTTGCAGTCCTCGGGCGGCATAGGTAAAGCGCCCTTCGTGAATCAGCACACCTGCATCGACATCGCTCCGTTCAACCGCCTCGGCAATCTCCGAAAAGAGCATAGGCACTTTGTTGGTCACCTGCGGGAACAGTCTTGTCATCAGCGCATTAGCCGTAGTATGCACACCGGGGATTGCGACCATCAGGCCGGGTTTCGACAAATCCACATCACCACGCGACACCAACAACGGGCCATTGCCTCGGCCCAGCGCACTACCACTATCCAGCACTCGGTAGCGGGAGTTGATTGCGGGCAGAACGGCATAACTTATTTTGGAGATTGCAGGACCCTGGCCAAGCACTTCGCCATTGAGTTGTTCGATATCAAGGTAGCGCACATCGAACTCAAAGGGTGCAATATCGATTCGTCGGTTGACAATAGCGTCGAACATAAACGTATCGTTGGGGCAGGGAGAGATATTAAGTGTCAATCGCATAGTTAGTTCAGATTATTCAGGATTTGGCACAATTGGTCGGCCAACACCTCGGCACACGGCTCGACATCCTCACGCGAGAAGCGTTCACCCACCTGATTCGAGATGGTACGCACCTCCATACAGCGGAGATTAAGTGCTCGGGCGGTGGCAACAAATGCTGCGCCCTCCATATTTTCGATTTCGGCCTCGGCACAACGCGCATAAGGCACGCCACAACCATTGACCGTATTACTACGCACCACCACAAGGCCTTCGGCAAGGTCGCTAAGAGAGTAGTGTTTGGTAAACAGCGGTGTAAAGCGTTCGCCATCGAGTTCGGTCCAACTCTCCACGCGGCCCATATCGGCCACACACTCCTCGGCAACCGTCACCGTATCGCCAAACTGCAACGTCGGGGTATAACTGCCTGCCACGCCCGCGAGCACCACCATATCGGGAGCACTTTCCCTCACACAGCGAGCCACGCCCGCACCACATTCGGCCATTCCGACACCGCAAATCACCACCTCGGCCACACACTTACCCTCGGCCACACGTTGCTCAAACGGCGCAGCCTCCAAATGGGTAGGGAACAACACGACAACTCTCATACGTTCGGCCTCTATTTTACACGATAGGCTTTATCCACGCCCTTGACACCCAGCAGTTTATAGACTACTGCATCCAAAGCACCCGTATGCGGAACCTCCAAGTCGATAGTTCCGATGAGTTTATTCTCCTTGTTGTCGGGGCGCATATTGACCATTCGGATATTGAGTTTCATCTCCTGGGTAATGATGTCGGTAATCTTATTGAGAATACCCGTAACATCGTCCACCGAGATGCGGATTGTGGCACGGAAACCACGCGACGCAGCATTGGTACGCCAACGAGCAGGAATCACACGATAGGGGTGGCGCTCCTGCATATGCATACCATTAGGACAGTCCACACGGTGGATTGTGATACCCGCATTGACCGTCACAAAGCCAAAAATCTCGTCACCCATAACGGGGTTACAACACTTGGCAAACTTATAGTCGAGGTTACGAATCGAGTCGTCGATAGTAAGCACATCTCCCCCACCCGACTCCGAGGTTTTGGTCTTGGGTGCTGCGGTGGGAGCCAGAGGTTTGCGCTCCTCGTCAAACTCACCACGGGTATAGCGTGTAAGCACATCCTTGACATCGGCCAAATCGAGTTTTTGGTTGGCTATCATCACATACATAAATGTGATAGCCTTCTGTTTGTAGTATTTGCTCAGGAACGTTACCGCCTCGTCGAACGACACGGGTAGTTTCCAATTTTTGAGTTTACGTTCCAACTCCTCGCGTCCCATATTTGCCACCTTGGCCTGCTCCTCACGAAGGCAGGCGCGGATTTTGTTCTTGGCACGGGTCGAGGTTGCGATATTGAGCCAATCGGGTTTGGGTTTCTGCGTCTTGCTGGTCAGCACCTCCACAATATCGCCATTCGACAGAACGTGTTTGATAGGCACATTGCGGCCATTGACCTTGGCACCCGTACACGTTGCGCCCAGGTTGGTGTGAATCGAGAACGCAAAGTCCAGCACTGTGGCACCCTCCGACATACGGCGCAGGTCACCATTGGGTGTAAACAGGAATATCTCGCCCGACGACAGTGTCGAGTCAAATCGGCGTTGGATGGTGTGGGTGTCGGTATTCTCCAACAACTCCCTCAGGCGTGCCAGCCACTGCTCCGAACTCGATTCGCCCTGTTGCACGCCTTTGTAGCGCCAGTGGGCAGCGATACCTCGTTCGGCAACCTCGTCCATACGTTCGGTGCGGATTTGGATTTCGACCCAATGGCCGTCACCCGAAGCCACGGTGGTTTGCAGCGACTCATAGCCGTTGCTCTTGGGTATCGAAACCCAATCTCGAAGTCGCTCGGGGTTGGGAATATAGAGGTCGGTAACCATCGAATAGACACTCCAACAAGCGGCCTTCTCCTGCTCGGGAGCACGGCCCTCGATTATGATACGGATGGCATAGAGGTCATACACCTCGTCGAAGGTCACGTGTCGTTTATGCATCTTATTCCAAATGGAGAAGATGCTCTTGGTGCGTGCCTTGATGTGATATTTTACCCCTGCGGCCTTCAACTTGGCCTCAATAGGAACAATAAATCGGGCAATGAACGCGTCACGCTCCTCCTGGGTTGCGGTCAGGCGGCTCGAAATGTAGTTATAATCAGCCGCTTCGAGATAGCGCAACGACAAGTCCTCCAACTCGCTTTTGAGCGAATAGAGTCCCAATTTGTGTGCGATTTTGGCATAGAGGTTCAGGCTCTCCCAACTCTTCTTGGCACGTTTGTGCTCGGGGAAGATGTTGAGCGAACGCATAACCTCCAAGCGGTCGGCCAACTTGATAAGGATGATTCGCGGGTCGGTCGAGTAACTGATAATAAGTTCGCGGGTATTCTCGGCCTGCTCGTCCGACACCTTGGGGTGGATGTCCGAGATGTTACACAAACCGCGAGTTATGGCAGTACAGGTTTCGCCAAACAGTTCGCCCACCTCCTCGGCCGTCATCAGTTCGAGGCGGACAACATCGTGCATAATGGTCGAGATTGCGGAGTTACGTCCGAGTCCGATTTCGGAAATCACAATCTCGGCGGTACGTACCGAGTGGTCCAACAACGGGTCACCATTGTAGCGTGTGCGGCCTTCGAGTTTCTCGGCGGCGCACACCAGAGCACGGTCTATAAGTTCGACACTATGGCTGCTGAAATGCTCGGCGCTCAACTTGCGCAAGCGGGCATATCGTTCGAATAACTGCTCCATAATTCAATTACTCTTTAATGGGTTAGTCCCCCAAAGTTACAAAAAACTTCCGAGATTCTCCATATTGGCGGGTATAATATTCCTTTTTTCGTATCTTTGCGTCACTATGAATCGTTATCAACTCGCAATTTTTGACCTTGACGGCACGCTACTCAACACGATTGGCGACCTGGCTGTCGGTTGCAACCACATCCTCAGTGGCGAGGGGTTGCCCACTCACACCTACGAACAATACTGTATGATGGTCGGCAATGGTGTAAAACGACTTGTCGAGCGAGCACTACCCGAGGAGTGTCGCACACCCGAATACATCGAGGAGATGCGTCGCCGATTTGTGGAGTTTTACTACGACCATATCGACACTCACACCACACCCTACGACGGCATTGCAGAGTTGTTGGCAGAGTTGCAACAGAGGGGAGTTAAGTTGGCCGTTGCATCCAACAAATTTCAGGCAGGAGTGGTACGTTTGATGGAGAGATTCTTTCCCGAGATACATTTTGAGGCCACACTCGGAGGTCGTCCGGGAATTCCGGCCAAGCCCGAGCCCGACATCGCAAACGAGATTATACGCTTGGTGGGAGTCACACCCGACAGCACGCTGTTCATCGGCGATTCGGGAGTTGATATGCTGACTGCTCACGCCGCAGGTGCGGTGGCCGTAGGTTGTGCGTGGGGATTCCGCAGTCGCGAAGAACTCATCGAAACCAAAGCCGACCACATAATCGACCATCCGAGCGAAATTCTCGGTTTGATTTAGTTACGAAATTTAATTATTCCAATAAAAAAAAGGGGCTATCCGACAAGTTGCGTCGCGACAGCCCTTTTTATTTTGTTTGAAGTTACAAGCACCCATTACAATGCTTGGCGGTTATTGAGTGCGTGGCGGATAGTATATTCGTCGGCATACTCAATCTCGTCACCAAAACCGATACCGCGAGCGAGGGTTGTAACCTTCACCTCGGGGTGGTTTTTCAGTCGGCTTTTGATATAAAACATAGTGGTTTCGCACTCCATCGAAGTACCGATTGCCAAAATTACCTCCTTGACCCCACCCGACAGAACATTATCTACCAGCAGGTCAATCTTCAAATCCGCAGGGCCCACGCCACGCATAGGCGAGATAACATCGCCCAGAACGTGATAGAGTCCTTTATAAGTTTTGGTATTTTCGATACTCATCACATCGCCAACGTGTTCGACAACACAGATTGTCGAGCGGTCGCGGCGCACATCGCTACATATCGGGCACAGGTCGCTATCCGACAGATTATTACACTTTTGACAATAGCGTATGCCCGTACGGAAGCGGCTCACGGCATCCACAAACTGTTCGACCTCGGCCTCACTTCGGCGCAGCAGGTGCAACGATAGTCTAAGAGCGGTACGTCCACCCACTCCCGGCAACTTGGCGAACTCGCCAACCACATCTTTCAGCAACTCCGACATTAGTCAATCATCTCAATGGACGAGGCGGGAAGCCAACCCTTATTGCCGTCGGCAATCGACACCTGACACCATTCGCCCAGGCGGTCGAGCACCATAACACGTGTACCCTCGTGGATTACAAAAATATCTTTACTACTATTATTGGGCGAACTCTTGACCGGTGCAGCCGACAGCATAACGACTGCATCTTTGGAGTGCAGAGCCTCACGGCGACCCTCCGCAGCAAAGTTCATAGCCACCAACATCACAACTCCGAACACCACACCAAGGCCAAATCCCGTCTTACGATAGCGCAATCCCAGCGGCAGCAGATAGAGCAACACAGCGCCCAACATCAGCAACAATGCCACCAGCGACACAACAGCCCAACCATTACTACTCAACGACAGACGCACAGCACGCATCCAACGCGATGCAAAGAACTCGGGCACAACCTCGATTTGGTCTCTGACAAAACCATTGACCACCGCAAGGTTATATGCCGCATCCTCGTCCGAGGGGTTGAGTCTGAGAGATTTGTTGTAGTACAGCACCGCCTTGCCAATAGAGCCGTTCTTGAAGTGGGCACCACCCATATTGTAGTAGAGTTTGGCACTCACCATACCCGACTGTTCAATGGAGTCGTAGATTGCAATTGCACCCGCCCAATCGCCATTCATATAGGCGGTATTGGCGCTATCCCAAAGGCGGTCATTGTCCGAAGCCGCGACCACATTCACCGCAAACACGGCAGCAAGGGTCATTATGATGGTTACAAAAATACGCTTTGTCATAGGTTAATCTCTTTTTTTGAGTGATTCGATTTGGCTCAGCAACTTGACGCTATCGGCATACACCTCCTGCATTTGTCCCGACGATTGGGGTGAGTATTGTGCCATCTCGCACTCCGAAATAAGTTCGATGAATCGTTGGGCCTGCTCCTCGGCAAAACCACGTTTGGTGAGTTCCTCGCGGATATTCTCCTTGCTAAGGTTTGCAACGGGAATATTAAGTTTGTCACTCATATAGCCCCACAGAGCACGAAGAGTCTCGTCATAAAATCCTCGCTCGGAGCCATTTTCCATATAGGTTTGGGCAGCACGAAGGCGTTGCAGAGCCACCTTGTTGGCGCGTTTGCCGCGCACAAAGGTCGCGTTACTCATATTGTTCACATAGCGGCGCAAGGGGAAGTACAGCACTACAAACAGCAACACAAGACCCAGCCACAGCGCAATATACAGCGGACTCCACATCAGCAGGCGGCCTTTGGGACTCAGGTCGGCACGACCCAACTTAATAAAGCGGATGTCTTTGTCCAAAAGTTTAATCTCCTCTTTGCTCAATCCGCTCACGATACCCTGAACCGAATGGCGGGCCGACGAGTCGGCGTGGACCCTCACAACCATATCGCGGGTATTCAGCGTAACATACTTGGCTGTGGCGGGATTGAAGTACGAGAACTCCACCGAGGGAATAGTATATTCGCCCTCGGCACGAGCGATAAACGGATATTCAAACCCACGATAGCCCGAGATACCAGCCATAGAGGTTTGGAGACTCTCGGTCATCTTGACATTATACTGTTCAAACGATGTCGGCAAGGTCAGAGTCGGAGCCTGAATCAGCGGCAGGTTACCACGTCCCGACACTTTGACGGTATAGGTTGCGCTCGAATTGGCATTGATTTGGTCGGCAGGCAGAGTTGCATCGAGCGTGAATTGGCCCACTGCGCCCGCAAAACTACGAGGGGCACCCGAAGGCAAATCCAACACCTCCACAACCTGGCGACCCGACGACAACTGTTTGGGCACCTCCTGCACCACATCCATCGAGCCAAAGAAGTCATCAAACATAGATTGGCGGCTGGCCGATTGGGTCACAACACGCACAATAGCAGTGAGTTCGAAGGGGTCGATTTGCAGGCGACCCACCTGTTGGGGATATAGCAGATACTCTTGCAGGATATGGGTTTCGTACACTTTACCTTGATAGGCTTCGCGTTGCCAGGTGTGTTCGCCACTCTTGATTTCCTGCATCCAGAAGCCGTTGAAACTCGGAAACTTAATATTATTGATACCACCCAACTGCACCCCTCCACGCGAATAGAGTTTGAGCGTTGCACGGATGGGTTCGCCCTTATATACCTTGCTCTTATCGAGGTGCACCGCCACAAAAAGGGCATCCTTACCCACCTCCTTGGGAGCCGATTTCGCTTCGGCTTGGGATGTTGAGGCAGCACTCTGAGAAGTTGGCGTTCCCGCCGAATCAACCTCATCAACCACCGCGATTGTCAGCGGACGGGTTTGGTACGTTTCGCCATCGACCTCCACCGAGGCTACACCAATAGTTGCCGTACCCTCACGATTGGCCTGAACAACATAGGTATAGGTGTAAGTGACCGACTTGGTTACATCGCCATTGATGATACTCGTCGACGAGGAGTACGAAGTCGCAGGGCCGGCCATAACATCCAAACCCTCAAACTCGGGACCCGTAAAGTTCTCGGCCTTGGCATTGACCACCAACTCAATACGGAACACCTCGCCCATAGGCACCGCACCGGGGGCTACAACCTCAAACGAGATGTCACCCTTCTGGGCCCAACCCGCCACAGAGCACAGCAACATTACAAGTGTCAGCAAAAATCTTTTCATTGGTCTATACATCCTCGCGTGTTTCAACTTTGTGTAAACTGCCCCGACACTCGGCTTTGAGCAACGAGTGTCGGGACAGTTTATTAACGTAGTTTAAAGTATTTTAGTGTTTGAAGTCGGCAAAGAAATCGTTACCCTTGTCATCGACGATGATGAAGGCAGGGAAGTTTTCGATGCGAATCTTACGAACGGCCTCCATACCCAACTCGGGGAAGTCCACAACCTCAACACTCTTAATCGAGTTCTTGGCAAGGATTGCAGCGGGGCCGCCAATCGAGCCGAGGTAGAAACCGCCGTGTTTCTTACAAGCGTCGGTCACCTCTTGCGAACGGTTACCTTTGGCAACCATCACCATCGAGCCACCCAGCGATTGGAACAAATCAACGTAGGGGTCCATACGACCTGCGGTGGTCGGGCCGAAACTACCCGAAGCCATACCTGCGGGGGTCTTGGCAGGGCCTGCGTAATATACGGGGTGGTTTTTGAAATACTCGGGCATAGGTTGGCCCTCGTCAATCATCTGTTTGATGCGTGCGTGAGCGATGTCACGAGCCACAATCAGTGTACCTTTCAGGTTCAGACGGGTTTTGATAGGGTATTTGGTCAGCGTAGCCAAAACTTTGTCCATACCCTCGTCGAGGTCGATATCTACTGCGGGCGACATTGCGGGTGCTTGTGCGGGCAGGTATTTCGAAGGCTCTTTTTCGAGTTGCTCCAACCAGATACCGTCGGCATTGATTTTGGCCTTGATGTTACGGTCGGCGCTACAACTTACACCAATACCAACGGGGCACGAAGCGGCGTGGCGAGGCATACGGATTACGCGAACGTCGTGAACAAAGTATTTACCGCCAAATTGTGCACCGATACCGCTCTTTTGGCAGATTTCGAGCACTTTGGCCTCCCATTCGAGGTCACGGAAAGCACGACCACCCTCGTTACCGCTGGTAGGAAGGTTATCGAAATAGCCTGCCGAAGCCTTTTTAACGGCTGCCAGGTTAGCCTCGGCCGAAGTACCGCCCACAACAATTGCCAAGTGGTAGGGAGGACAAGCCGAAGTGCCCAAGTCTTTGATGTGTTCGGTGATGAATTTGGTCAAGTTCTCCTCGGTCAGCAGGGCTTTGGTCTGTTGGTAGAGGAAAGTTTTGTTGGCCGAGCCACCACCTTTGGTGATGAACAGGAATTTATACTCGTTGCCTTTGGTGGCATAGAGGTCGATTTGAGCAGGCAGGTTGGTGCCGATGTTTTTCTCGTCGAGCATAGTGAAGGGAACAACTTGCGAATAACGCAGGTTACGCTCGGCGTAGGTTTGGTAAACACCGCGCGAGATGCACTCGGCATCGTCCACACCGGTATAAACATTCTCGCCCTTCTTGCCGATACAGATTGCGGTACCGGTATCTTGACAGGTGGGGAGTTCGCCCTCGGCAGCCACGCACTGGTTTACGAGCATAGTATAGGCAACGAATTTATCGTTATCGGTAGCCTCGGGGTCGTTGAGGATATTATTGAGTTTTTGGAGATGCGAGCCGCGCAGATAGAACGACACATCGGCATAGGCCTCCTTCGAGAGCAGTTCAAGACCTTTGGGGTCGATGCGGAGAATTTGGCGGTCGCCGCACTGCTCAACAGTGACATAGTCTTTGGTAATCAAGCGATACTGGGTGGTGTCCTCTCCCATTTCGAAAGGCTCTTGATAGATAAAATCTGCCATAATTGATTGTTATTTTATTGTGTTTTTGTTTTGATTATTCGGTTTGTGACTCCAAGTCCGGGGCAGGCGCTCGACACGCACTCCCCCATCTTGCAAATTTAGCACAAATTTAGTGATTTCACAAAAAAAATCGCTGCACTCGGTGTCTATTAAACACCCCGTTCCGACAAGCAGCGCATAAACTCGTCCTTATAGGATTCCGACACGGGGATAGTATCGGCGCCCACGGTAACCTGCATACGGCCAACGGTAGTCACGCGGTCCAAATTGACGATATAACTGCGGTGGACACGGCAAAAACGGCTCTCGGGCAGAGTCTCCTCGGCCGAACGCATACTCATAAGCGACTTCAATTCGCCACTAACCGTACAAATTCGAACATAGTCTTTCTCGCCCTTGACATAGAGAATATCATCGAGCGGAATGACGTGTTGTTTGTAGTCGGCCTTAACAATAATTGTACGCGGTGCAGCGGCAGGGGCTTTGGGTTGTTCCGTCTGGCGAGGGGCAAACCACGCGATGGATTTTTCTACGGCGTGGCGGAACTCGTCATAGTTAAACGGTTTGAGCAGGTAGTCGATAGCATCGACCTTGAAACCCTCCAAAGCGTACTGCTCGAAGGCTGTGGTAAACACCACTTTGGTATCGGCACCCACACGGCGGGCCAACTCCAAGCCACTCAACTGCGGCATCTGAATATCCACAAAAGCCACATCCACGCGTTCGCGTTGCAGCACTTCGAGCGCCATTGCGCCATCAATACAGCGAGCGCACAGATTCAGTTCCGGGGTACGGCGGACATACTCCTCCAACAAGTCGAGCGCCAGAGGCTCATCATCCACTATAATACAATTAAGTTTCGGAGATTTCATCATATATACAGTTTAAGCAGCGTATAAAAATCTTTATCGTCGTGGGTCATCGACAACTTGTGTCGGCCCGGATACAACAACTCCAAGCGGCGCGATAGGTTGGTCACTCCGATACCCGAGCCACTACGGTCGGTATCGGTCTTGGGGTAGTAACTATTGTGCACCTGGCACACCACAACACGTTGTCCCGACTCCTCGGCCACCAAAATATTAATATCGATATAGGCAGGCTCGGTATAGGATACGCCGTGTTTGAAGGCGTTTTCGACAGGCGACATAAACATCAGCGGCGCAATCATAACCTCATCGACACCTTGTGCAATATTGGCCGTAAGGCGCACATTGGAGGTCAGGCGCAGTTTCATAATATCAATATAACTACGCATAAAGTCGAGTTCTTTGCTCAGTGGCACCTCCTGATGTTGGTCATCATAGAGCACATAACGCAGGATTTTGCTCAGGTTGTGCATCGCCTGCTGTGCGCGGTCGGCATCAATCGAAATCAGCGAGTAAATATTATTCATCGCATTGAACAGAAAGTGTGGGTTGAGTTGGGCACGCAGGTTACGCAACTCGGCCTCACGTTGTTCGGTTGCAAGTTGTCGGCTCTTCATCTCCTTTTGAAGGTAATCGACCGTATAGCGCAGGGTGACGGCAAGGCCCACGGTCATTCCGAGCACAACAACATAATACAGCACCGTATTGGCAAACACCATAGGCTCGTCGCTAATACCGAAACGCGAGCGGAAATAGTTCTGCCAATAGAACGAGCCGATAGCAATAGCCATTACCAACACAGCGTTGATAAGCAAAAACCACAACCAGCCACGCGAACGACGTCGCCACAGACGGTCAAACAAATAGTAGTAGTTGAAATAGAACAACAGAATAAACATCACCGGCAGACCGATATAGGTTGCAAAGTGCTTGCTAGTGATATCGCGCAACGAGTCGCCATCGTTCAGACCCTGCATAATGGGCCACACGATGATAATCATCCACGCAAAAATATTGAGTGCGATATAGGCTTTATGTTGGGTGGAGTTGCGCACCTCCTTACGTCCAAACGCCCTATCCTTGAACTCTTGGAATGTCATAATATCAACATCTTGGGTTTTGACACCAACCGCAAAGATACAAATTCTCGGGCAGTCGTGCCAACAAAAAGAAATAAATTTACGTCAAAAGCGTTTGAAAATTAAAGTTATTCGCTAATTTTGCGATGTTATGAACCGAAAAATTAGAAAATCAATGACCGTAGTTGCCGCTCTGTTGGCCGCAACTGCAACCCTGTCGGGATGTTTTCATACCGACGGACCTTCGACTTTCACCACCGGAGATGTGATTATCGAGGGTAAAATCACCGACTACTATCAGCAACCCATCAACAAGGTGCCCAACACGCTGAACTCCGACAGCGTAATGGTGGTACTCTATCGCGTAACCACCAAGGACCAAACCATTGCTGTAACCCCCAACGACTTGATTTGCGACACCTGCTATGCCGACAAAACGGGATGGTATCAAGTCAAAGATGCCGACCAAACCGAAATTTCGAACGATTATGGGCTGTACATCGCCGACGCAGCAAATGCCTTCCGTTTCAACGAGCGTTACTTCCTCTCGCAGGAGGCCAAGATTTACGAGCGCAACAACAAATACGAACTCGTAACTCGTTATGACTGTATTCTTTATCCGCACGATTGGGCGGGTTTCGAGGACAACACCGACAGCGTAACCGAATAACCCAACAAGGGGTTTTCAGAGGCCTTACACACAACACAGCAGACCCTGGATTGCGTACAATCCAGGGTCTGTTTTTGCACCTATATAATATAGGTAAAGCAAGGGCTGTCACAACACAAATTGTCGGACAGCCCTTTCTGCTTGAAGTTCTACGGCCAGATAAAACTATTTCATCTCTACCAACGCCTTGCCGGTCATCTCGGCAGGTTGCGCCACTCCCATAAGTTTGAGTACGGTAGGTGCAACGTCGGCCAGAACACCATTCTCGACACTCTTCACACGGTCCGAAACCACAATAATGGGCACGGGATTGAGCGAGTGAGCGGTGTTGGGCGAGCCATCGGCATTGATAGCGTTGTCGGCATTACCGTGGTCGGCGATAATCACAACCTCATAGCCGTTCTTCTTGGCGGTCTCAACAACAGCCTCAACGCACTCGTTCACAGCCTTAACTGCCTTAACAATAGCCTCATAAACGCCGGTATGACCCACCATATCGCCATTTGCGAAGTTCAGCGCGATGAAATCGTACTTTTGTGTACCCAGAGCCTCAACGAGTTTGTCTTTCACCTCGTAGGCACTCATTTCGGGTTGCAGGTCATAGGTTGCAACCTTAGGCGAAGGAACAAGGATACGGTCCTCACCCTCGAATATAGCCTCACGGCCACCATTCAAAAAGAAGGTAACGTGAGCATATTTCTCAGTTTCGGCAATGCGGAGTTGTTTGAGTCCGAGGCTCGAAACGTACTCGCCAACGGTATTTTGAACGTTCTCTTTGTCAAACAAGATGTGCAGACCCTTGAAGTTTGCATCATACGGAGTCATACAGCAGTAGTACAAGGGCAGAGTGTGCATACCCTCCTCGGGCATATCCACTTGGGTCAGCACTTGGGTAATCTCTTTGGCACGGTCGTTACGATAGTTGAAGAAAATAACCATATCGCCCTCCTTGATAGTACCGATAGGTGCGCCATTCTCAACAGCCACGATGGGGTTGATAAACTCGTCGGTCACGCCCTCGTCATACGACTCCTGCATTGCTGCAACCATATCGGTCGAGGGTTTACCCACGCCGTCGATAAGTTGGTCATAAGCGATTTTGACACGCTCCCAGCGTTTGTCGCGGTCCATAGCGTAGTAGCGGCCGATAATCGAAGCGATTTTGCCGGTGCTCTTTGCCATATGAGCCTCCAACGACTCGATAAAACCTTTACCACTCTTGGGGTCGGTATCACGGCCATCCATAAAGCAATGTACAAAGGTATTTTCGATACCATACTCTTTGGCGATGTCGAGCAGTTTGTAGAGGTGGTCAATCGACGAGTGAACACCACCGTCCGACACCAGACCCATAAAGTGAACGCTCTTGCCACTCTCTTTGGCATAGTCAAAAGCGGCTTTCACCTCGGGGTTTTGCATAATCGAGTTATCGCGGCAGGCGCGGTTGATTTTCACCAAGTCTTGGTAAACGATACGTCCTGCACCGATATTGAGGTGACCGACCTCCGAGTTACCCATTTGACCCTCGGGCAGACCAACGTTTTCGCCATCGGTCAGCAGGTTGGCTGTGGGGTATTGCTCGCGCAGCGAGTAGATGTACTCGGGATGAACGGTATAGATGACGTCGCCTTTCGATTTGTTGCCATCACCCCAACCGTCCAGAATCATTAATAATACTTTTTGCATAGCTCAGTTATGTGTTTTGTTATTTCAATTTCTCGTTAATCAGCTCCACGGCCTTAGCGATTGCGCTCTCCAAGCCTGCGGGGTTCTTACCGCCCGCGGTTGCAAAGAAGGCTTGGCCACCACCGCCACCTTGAATCTCTTTGGCAGCAGCGCGAACTACCTCACCCGCATTGACTCCGCGAGCCACAATCTCGTCGCCCAGCATAATCGACAGCGAGGGTTTGCCACCCACTTCGCTACCGGCAACGAACACCAGGTTCGAGATACGACCCTTCAAATTGAAGGCCAAATCCTTGATCACATCGGCGGGCATATCCATCTTCTTGGCAATGGTAACAACACCGTCGCGGTCGAAGTCGCCAACATTCTCGGCGATACGTTTGGCCATATTCTCGATTTGCTCCTTGCGCATAGCATCCACTTGGGCTGCCAGGGTGCTGTTTTGCTCCATAAGTTTGGCAATAGCCTGAACCAGGTTGGGGTTGCCAATTTTTTGTTGCATATCGCGCATTGTATCCTCCACGGCATAGAAGGCGTTCTCGGCTTTGGCACCTGTCACAGCCTCGATACGGCGGACACCTGCCGAAATTGCGCTCTCCGAGATAATCTTAAACAGACCGATATTACCGGTTGCCGAGGTATGGGTACCACCGCACAACTCAACCGACTCGCCAAATTTCACCATACGGACAACGCTGCCATACTTCTCGCCGAACAGCATAATAGCACCTGCGGCTTGTGCCTCCTCGATGGTGCAAGCACGGTTCTCCTCCAACGGATAGTTGGCACGGATAGCCTCATTCACCTTACGCTCCACCTCGCGCAACTCCTCGGCGCTCACCTTTTGGAAGTGCGAGAAGTCGAAACGCAGGTATTCGGGAGTCACCAGCGAACCCTTTTGCTCAACGTGGGTACCCAACACTTTACGCAGTGCTTGGTCCAACAAGTGGGTCGCAGTGTGGTTATTGGCGGCACATTGGCGTTGAGCAGCGTCAACCTTGGCAATGAACTCTGCCTCGGGATTCTCGGGCATTGTAGCGGCAATCAGCACGATTTGGCCGTTCTCCTTCTCGGTAGCCACGATTTGGATACACTCATCGGCGCTAACCAACACACCTGTATCACCAATCTGACCACCCGAGTTGCCATAGAACGGGGTGTGGTCCAACACGATTTGGTAGGTGGTTTTACCCTTGCTGGTCACACGGCGGTAGCGTGCAATCTTAACGCTCTCCTCCAAAGTATCGTAACCCGTAAAGACGCTCTCTTTGATAGGAATCAACTCCACCCAGTCGTCGGCATCCACGGCTGCGGCGTTACGCGAGCGAGCCTTTTGGGCCTCCAACTCCTTGCCAAACTCTTCGAGGTCAACACCGATACCTTGCTCGGAGGTGATAAGTTCGGTCAGGTCAATGGGGAATCCGTAAGTATCGTACAGCACGAAAGCATCCTTACCACTAATGGTGGTTTTGCCCTCGCCTTTGGTCTTTTTAATCACATTGTCAAGCAGTGTGATACCCGTAGCCAGCGTACGCAGGAATGAACTCTCCTCCTCGGCGATAACTTTGGTTACGAGTTCCTTTTGAGCCACCAACTCGGGGAATTGTTCGCCCATTTGAGCAGCCAGGCCCTCAACCAGACGGCAGATGAAAGGCTCGTTGAAACCGAGATAGGTGTAACCATAGCGAACAGCACGGCGCAGAACTCGGCGAATCACATAACCGGCCTTGATATTGCTGGGAAGTTGTCCGTCGGCAATCGAGAATGCAATGGCACGCAAGTGGTCGGCAATAACACGCATAGCAACATCGGCCTTGGCATCTACGCCATACTCCTTACCCGACATCTCCGACAGGCGTTTGATAGTGGGTTGGAATACGTCGGTATCGTAGTTACTTTGTTTGCCTTGGAGCACCATACACAGACGCTCGAAGCCCATACCTGTATCGACGTGTTTGGCAGGCAGCGGTTCGAGCGAGCCGTTAGCCTTGCGGTTGAACTGCATAAACACAAGGTTCCAAATCTCGATTACAAGGTGGTGACCTGCATTAACCAACTCGCGGCCGTCCAGCGCAGCACGCTCCTCGTCGCTACGAAGGTCGAAGTGAATCTCGCTACAAGGACCGCAGGGGCCGGTTTCGCCCATTTCCCAGAAATTGTCGTGTTTGTTACCGTCGATGATGTGGTCGGCGGGCAGGTATTGCAGCCACATATCATAGGCCTCTTGGTCGCGCTCGACACCGTCCTCGGTGCTTCCCTCAAAAATGGTGGCATACAATCGCTCCTTAGGCAGACCATACACCTCGGTGAGCAGTTCCCACGCCCACGAGATAGCCTCCTTTTTGAAGTAGTCGCCAAACGACCAGTTGCCGAGCATCTCGAACATTGTGTGGTGATAAGTGTCGTGTCCTACCTCCTCCAAATCGTTGTGTTTACCCGACACACGCAAACACTTTTGGGTGTCGGCTACGCGGGGGCTCTGAACGGGAGCATTGCCCAAGAAGATGTCTTTGAATTGGTTCATACCCGCGTTGGTAAACATCAGCGTCGGGTCGCCCTTGACAACCATCGGAGCCGAGGGTACTATCTGGTGTTGCTTGGAGCGAAAGAACTCCAAAAATGTTTTTCTGATTTGGTTTGAATCCATCATATATACTAATTATTTGTTTTCGTGCGTTAGTCCGCTGAATTAACGGACTTGCAAAGTTACATATTTTGCTGTAATTTTGTGGCCGATAAGAGCAATTTTTTTGTAGATGACACCAAAACAACAAGGTTTTTGGAGCCGATTGGGTCTTTCGCGCTACCAAACGATGTCCGGACGACGTCGTGCGTGGGTCGTTTTGCGTGCTTTGCTGGTCGGTTTTGCGGCGGTGTCGCTGTTCAATCTGCTCTTCTCGATGTACTTCTACACCCCCAAGATGTATCGCCTCGCTGCACGCAACGAACAGATGCTTGTCAAGTATCGAATCCTGCGCGACAAGGTGGCCGAAATGTCATCGACACTCGACCAAATCAAACATCGTGACAACTCGGTGTATCGCCCTCTGTTTGGTGTCGACACCCTGAGTGTTGAGGGTATCTACACCCCCTACCCCGAATCAAAATATGCCGACTTGCAGGGCGACGCTTTTGCCGACCTGATGACCGACACCTGGATGGACCTCGACCTTGCAGCACGTCGTCTGTATCTCCAAAGCGTTTCGCTCGACCAACTCCAAACACTTTCGGCCGACAAGGAGAAGATGACCACGGCACTGCCTGCCATTATGCCCATCAATCGCAAGGCTCTGCACGGCGACCACATCGGTGCCTTCGGCTGGCGCAACCACCCTATCTACCATCGTTACATCTTCCACAAGGGTATTGACCTGGGAAGCGACCGTGGAACACCGGTATATTCGTCGGGCGACGGAGTGGTATCGTTTGTCAATGCCCGCGGTACGGGTCGCCGAGGTTACGGCAAACATATTATCATCGACCACGGATTCGGTTACAAAACCAAGTACGCCCACTTGCACGAGGTTGATGTAGTTGAGGGACAACGTGTTCGTCGTGGCGAGATTATCGGCAAAGTGGGCAACACAGGAGGTTCGACAGGCCCCCACCTCCACTACGAGGTACTATATATGGGCTCGCCCGTAAACCCAATTAACTACTTCCGACGCGATATGGCAAGCGAGGACTTCGAGCGCATTGTCGAGTCGGCCAACGCAACAACTTTCGAAACCGAATACGGAACCAACGACTAACACGCTATGAGCAACAAACCACATACCCTGCGCCGCATAATCCGCCGTCGCCGCCACACACTCGACTATGTAGTGCGTGCGTTGGTGTTGATGGGTGTTATGTTGGGCTACTATGTGGTGTTTTCGTGGTTGATTGACACCCCCGTAGAGCGCAAGATGCGCCGCTCGAATGCCCATTTGGAGGAGCAGTACACAGCACTATCACAACGCTACGACTCGCTGTCGGCCGTATTGGAGAATGTCAAGGAACGCGACCGCAACGTGTCGAGAGTGCTCTTTGAGTCGGACCCCTACGATTTCAAGGGTGTGGATGGTGCAACCTCGTGGCGTACCCGCGAGAAAATGCTCGGACAAACCAACCGACAACTTGCCCGAGAGTTCGACGACAAA
>JAFTYJ010000065.1 GCA_017464745.1 Rikenellaceae bacterium
CCGACAGGTACAGGCAAACAGCATATGACCTACGGCTGCCACCCCAACGCCTACAAAGGAAGTCACGACGTCTCGATGTCTGTTGCCCGCACCCGCAAAGTGGGTGACACCCGTTTGGAACTTGTACCTATCTACTGTCTGCCGACGTTATATTACGGACACCTTAGTGGAGGTGGTTATGATGGTGCATTCCCGCTCACTATAATCCTTCCCTAAACGCATCCGATAGAAATCCCAAAACGAAGCCCTGCTTGAAGGTATCAAGCAGGGCTTTATTTTGGATTAAATCCGATTCTATTTATCAACCCGTCCGGGGTAGGCTTCGAGTGCTTTACCGAGTACGCGAATAGCCTTTTTGAGTTCGGGTTTCTCCAACACATAGGCGATACGCACCTCATCATGTCCAAGTCCCGGTTCCGAATAGAAACCAGAGGCAGGAGCCAACATTACCGTTGCGCCCTCATACGAGAACTCTTTAAGACACCACTCACAGAAGCGGTCGCTATCGTCAATAGGCAAACGAGCCACAGTGTAGAATGCACCCATAGGGATAGGAGAGTAGACACCGGGCAACTTATTAAGTTCGTCAATAAGGCAGTTACGACGTTCGATATACTCCTCATAGGTGTGGATTGAGTACTCTCGCGGCGCATCCAACGAGGCCTCAGCCACAATCTGGCCCAACAGAGGGGGGCTCAAACGTGCCTGACAGAACTTCATCACAGCATTACGAAGGGTTTGGTTCTTGGTAATCAGCGCACCGATACGGATTCCACACTCCGAGTAACGTTTGGACACTGAGTCAATCAGCACCACATTCTGTTCGATTCCCTCCAAGTGGCAAGCCGAAATGTAGGGTGAACCCGTGTAGATAAACTCACGATAGACCTCGTCCGAGAACAAAAACAGGTCGTGTTTTTTGACCAAATCACGAATACTGTTCATCTCCTTGCGGGTGTAGAGATATCCCGTTGGGTTGTTGGGGTTACAAATCAGAATACCGCGTGTGCGTTCATTGATAAGTTGCTCAAATTGCTCGATTGAGGGCAAAGCAAAGCCATCGTCAATAGTCGAGGTTATGGGGCGAATAATCGCACCTGCCGAGATTGCAAATGCCATATAGTTGGCATAGGCGGGTTCGGGAACGATGATTTCGTCACCCGGATTGAGGCACGACATAAATGCGAACAACACCGCCTCGGAACCTCCCGAAGTGACAATAATATCATCTGCCGAGAGTTTGATTTGATATTGGTCGTAGTAGCCGACCAACTTCTCGCGCAACGAACGGAAACCATCACTCGGACTATATTCCAAAATCTCGCGGTCAATATGTTTGAGTGCATCCAAGCCCACTTGTGGACTTTTGAGGTCGGGCTGACCGATATTGAGGTGATACACTTTGGTGCCACGTTTCTTTGCCTCCTCGGCCAGCGGTGCAAGACGACGAATAGGCGACGCAGGCATTAGCACTGCACGTTCGGAAATTTGCGGCATAATAAACTCCTTTCTTTTATTGGTTTTGGGGTTAGGAGTATTGTTCGGTGGAGTTTACAACATCACCTTGACAATACATTTTTTGATGCTTCCGCTACCAATCATAGGTGCGTGGCCATCCTCGGGCAAAAATATTGCCATCTGTCCCTCGTGCAAATCGAAATACATTGTGGGGGTATCATTCCAAAAGCAAATATCCTTGGCCACATCGAACGGAGCCGCAGCATCCTTCAACTCCTCAGCCGCAATCCAGCCAAAGCGTTCGCTACCACTCAATACCAATTGGATATCAAGGTACTTTTTGTGTGTTTCGACGGGAGCATCCTCGGGGCGTTTGAGTTGGGGAGTCGAGATCATTGCAAAAATCTCGTCACCATCAATATCGTGGCGGCCATCCTCAAACGAGGCCAAGTCATTGTTCAAAATAAATTCGAAAGCCTTTGCCAAACGAGGGCTTATCGACAGATAGGATTTGTAGTTTTTAAGCGAATCTGCAATCATAATCGTATCTTTTTGAGGGTTATAATTCGAAGGTTACAGCCACAGGTTTATGGTCGGAGCAATCAAACAGTGGCGATGAGTAGTCGTGGGCCTTCAATCCGTCGGAGTAGAGCACATAGTCAATACGCAACAGATTGAAGAAACTCTTATAGGTGTACGAAGGGCCATAACCGGCTTCACAATAGGAGTCGTTAAGGCCTCGTGCGATTTTGCGATAAGTGTACGACATCGGCGGATCGTTGAAGTCGCCACACACGATAATCTCATAGGGCGATTCCTCGACAGCACGACGGATAACCTTAGCCTGCTCGGCGCGGATACGGTAGTTCATTCCGAGTTTATAATACATATTACGGAACTTCTCTTGGCGCGTGGTATCGGTCACAAAAGTCATATTGTTGATATACTTCTGTTCGTCGGTGGTAATCGAAGTGGTTTGGAGGTGGACATTAAGCACACTTACGGTATCGCCCTTCAACACCACATCACACCAAATAGCAGAATTGGGCAGGTGCTCGAAATCGACGTGGCCACTATTGAGAATAGGGTAACGACTATACACTGCCAGACCCCAACCGTGGTCATTACGGCTGTCGATTTTGTACACAACTTTGGAGTGTTTGAGCCACGGCACCATCTTATTGAACTTGCGACGCGGAGCATTGCGAGTCGACTGGAACTCTTGCAGACACAAGATATCGGGGTGTACAGAGTCAATGGCAGCAGTAATCTCATCCAGCGCCGACACCAAACGATTATTAACACGGTTGTTCATACCCATCGCATTGAAGGTCATAACCTTGAAGCGATTTTTACTACGGTCGGACTCCTCGTATTCGCGCAACATCTGAGGTTGCCAAAACAGCGACACGGCACCCACACCAAGCAATCCCACAGCCAGCGGAATCAAAGCCATAGCGTGCCAGCGAACAATCCAAAACAGCAACAACACCAAATCGACAAGGTACAACAGCGGCATTATCAATGGCAGGTAGGCCAGAAAACCTCCTCCCACCGACGGGTCAATCCATTGGCTCAGGTAACTAAGCAACAACACAATTGCCACAACAATAGTCACAACACTCATCACAAGGTTGGTGAGTGAAAAACGACTACGATGGGTATCATTGCGTGAGTACGAAACTCGGTATTGGTCCGAACGTCGAGCCATAGCAGATAGTATTAATAAAAAATCTTGCCTGTTTTTTTCCAATAGCGGAGCAGTAGCCAGCCCCAAATCATACCACCCAGGTGGGCAAAGTGTGCAACATTATCCATACGTCCCGAAACGCCCGCAAACAATTCGATAAGGCCATAGATTATAACAAACCATTTGGCTTTAAGCGGGATAGGTGGGAACATCAGCATAATGATATTGTTGGGGTGCATCATTCCGAAGGCCAGCAGAATACCGAACACAGCACCCGAAGCGCCAACGGTCGATGCAACGGAGCCTTCAAGCCAGCAAACCAACATCTGAATCAGTGCTGCACCCACGCCACAAACCATATAGTAGGTCAAAAAGCGTTTGCTACCCAACTCATACTCCAATGTTCGGCCAAACATCCACAGCGCAAACATATTGAAAAACAGGTGCGAGAAGTCGGCGTGCAGGAACATATAACTCACAGCCTGCCACGAGTGGAACATCTCGCTCTCAACGGGGTACAATGCTCCCCAAGCATATATCAATCGGCCGATGGGCAGCAGTTTGACCGCCATTAACATCAGCACATTGATGATTATCAGATTTTTAACTACGGGTGGGGTGCCCGGCATTCCATAACGTCTGTATTCCATTGTGTTATTTGAGTCTGTTTTTAAGTTCTTCCACATCAAATGTGGTCATAATCTGTTTGCCGCAGGGGGTGTAACTGAAATCCGAGCAAGCGGCAAGTTGTTTGAGCAACTTCTCGGCCTCCAACTGCGACAGTTTGCCCAAAGGTCGGGCTGCCGAGCGAGCCATAAGGCGGGCCATCTTTTCACGGCGCACATCTTCGGGGCTCATAATATCGCTACGGATAGCCTCCAACATATCATACAGCAGGCAGTCTATGGTATCCATATCGGCATCCGACGGAACTCCTGCCAACTCAATGCTACCCTCGCCACGGAAACGAATATCGAAACCAAAGGTTATAAACTCGGTTTCGTGGTCTTTGAGCAGGGTATAATCCTCAATCGACATATTAATCTGTTCGGGGAACAGCAGAATTTGCGACAGCGAGCGATTGTTATTCAGCGCTCTCATATACTCATCATAGAGCACGGCCTCACGAGCACGGCGCAAATCAATCACCGTCAGACGACCGTTTTGCAACGCCACACACAATCCTCCGTCAAGCGGAGTCACACTCTCGAATTTCAACTCCGAGTCACACTCCACATCAAGAGTTTGGGGTACCGAGTCCTGTTCAACCCACTCAATTGAGGTTTCGGTCAGGTCTGCTCCCTCGGCCGACGACGGAGTAGGGAAGTTGTAGCCCATTGCAAAGTCGCTCAAATCGGCGGAGGAGCGACGGGTTTGCGGCTCGTAGTCCACAAACGGGTTATACGCTTTGCGAGTTGTGACCTCAGGCTCACGCATAGGCGAACGTTCATCGGTCAGCACAGGGATTTCGGGGACATTCTCGTCGAACTCCATCAACGGCACGACACCCGTTTTGGCCAAAGTTTCGCGTACAGCGGCATTAATAATTTGCCACACCGCAGCCTTATCCGAAAATTTGATATTAATTTTACGCGGATGGACATTGACGTCAATCTGCGAGGGGTCGATATCCAAATAGAGGAAGAACGATGGTTGATAGCCCTGCGGAACCAACTTCTCGAACGCCTGAATGATAGCCTTATTGAAATAGGGGCTCTCGAAGTAGCGGCCATTGACAAACAGATATTGCTCGCGGTCGGTAGCACGCAGTCGGGCGGTCGAAGGGTGAGCCACAAAACCGCTGACATTAACAATCGAGGTTTCGACCTTGACATCGAGCAGTTTGCTTGTCAGATTGCGATTACCTGCCACGCCTGCGATACGTTGTGCCAACGAAGCCACGGGCAGGTCGTACATCAGCGCATCGTCCTTATAGAGTTTGAACTCTACCTCGGGGTGACACAGAGCCACACGTTTGAACTCACGAATAATGGAGGTAGACTCCCGAGTAGAATTTTCGAGGAAGGTGCGACGTACGGGCACATTATAAAACAGGTTGCGGATATAGAATTGCGAACCCACGGGGGCTGCCACAGGAGTTTGTCCCTGGAACACACCTCCGTGAATTACTGTTTTGGTACCCACCTCGTCATCGGCTGTACGCGAGTGAAGTTCGACCTGCGAAATTGCCGCTATGGCAGCCAACGCCTCGCCACGGAAACCGAAAGTTCCCAGACGATAGATATCTTCGAGCGAGGTGATTTTGCTGGTTGCGTGGCGGTCGAATGCCAAGCGCGCATCAATGGGCGACATTCCGCAGCCATTGTCCTTGATTTGGATTAGTTCCTTGCCTGCATTGCGGAAATTGAGCGTAACGGAGGTGCTACCGGCATCGACAGCGTTCTCCAACAACTCCTTAATGGCAGTTGCGGGACTCTCCACCACCTCGCCGGCTGCAATCTGGTTGGACACCAGGTCGGGCAGCACTTTAATACGGTCGCTCATAGATTGTTAGATAGTTGGACGAAGGAACAAATAGAGCAATAAGAGCAGAATCACCAACAAACCGATTGTACCCAGAGTGTTGTTGCGTTTTTCGCGTTTTTGGTGCGTACCATACCCTCGGCGGTCGGCTTGTGCCTGACGCACAATTCGTCCGGGAACATACTCGCCATTCTTGGCATCGTGACGTTTAACGCTGGGCGCATCAGGGCCAAGCAGTTCGCGGCGACGTTGCTCACGGCGCTCTTGTTCGGGGTCATAGTGACGGGGTATGTAATTGAAACCTTTGGGTTTCGGGCGATCGAAAAACTTAATTCCAAACATATCGCTCTCGGTATTGGTTATTCTAACTCTTCAAAGATACGTTTTTTATCTGAAAAAGTTGTGCATTCGGTCAAAAATGTTTTGGTTTTTGACGCTCTCAGCCTTTTTGAACGAGGGTTTGTCGGCCAACTGCTCGAAGAGTTTGCGCTCCTCGGAAGTAACCTTCGACGGAACGGTAATGTCGATTACAATCAGTTGGTCACCACGACCATAACCATTCAAATCGGGCACACCTTTACCTCTGAGGCGCAATATTTTGCCCGCGTGGGTTCCGGGTTCGATTTTGATTTTAACCTTCGAATCAACGGTAGGAACCTCAACCTCGCCACCCAACACAGCGGTAGGGATGGTAATGTTCAGGTTGTAAATCAAGTCGTTACCATCGCGAGTGAAGTCGGGGTCGTTCTGCTCCTCGATAAGAACCAGCAGGTCGCCATTCACGCCGCCGTGACGAGCAGCATTACCCTTGCCATTAACCGACAACTGCATACCTTCACCAACACCTGCGGGGATTTTAACCTCAACAACCTCCTCGGCTTTGACCGTACCTTCGCCACGGCATTTGTCGCACGGAGTGGTAATGATTTTACCCTCGCCACCACAATGTTTACAAGTGGTAACGGTTTGGGTACGACCAAAGAAGGTATTTACAATTTCGGTCACACGACCCGAGCCGCCACACGTGGGGCAGGTATTGTACGAATTGGAATCTTTGGCTCCCGTGCCGCCGCATTTGTCGCAAGCGGTGAGTTTATTGATTTTGAGTTTCTTGGTTGTACCATTCACAATCTCTTTGAGCGACAGCGTAACCTTGATACGCAAATCCGAGCCACGATTAACTCTCTGGCCGGAGTCGCCACCAAAGCCTCCGAAACCTCCGAAGCCGCCACCGAAGTGACCTCCGAAAATGTCGCCAAAATTGCGGAAGATATCCTCCATCGAGAATCCGCCACCAAAGCCACCACCGCCAAAGCCACCGGCACCTCCGTTCATTCCCGCGTGACCAAATTGGTCGTAGCGAGCCCTCTTGTCGGGGTTGCTCAACACGTCATAAGCCTCGGCAGCCTCTTTGAACTTATCCTCGGCCTCTTTGTCGCCGGGGTTCTTGTCGGGGTGATATTTGATTGCAGCCTTACGATAGGCCTTTTTGATGTCATCGGCATTGGCGTTCTTGTCGACGCCGAGCACCTTGTAATAATCCCTTTTTGCCATATTGGTATGAATCTTCTTGTCTTTCGAATTATTCGCCTACTACGACTTTGGCGTAGCGAACCACTTTGTCTTTGAGTTTGTAGCCTTTTTGAACTACATCCACGATTTTGCCTTTGGTTTCGGGGGTAGGGGCGGGGATTTTGGCGATTGCCTCGTGGTGGTCCACATCAAACTCCTTACCCATAGCCTCAATCTCCTCGACACCCTTGCTGCGCAGCACCTCGCGGAACTTGCCGTCAATCATCTCGACACCCGTGCGGAGAGCATCCACATCGGTTGCAGTACGAACAGCATTGAGTGCACGCTCCAAGTCATCCATAACTCCAAGCAGCGATTTGATAACATCCTCACCACCCGTAGCCACCAATTCCATCTTCTCTTTGAGAGTGCGTTTGCGGTAGTTGTCGAATTCGGCTTGCAGACGGATATATTTATCTTTCCATCCTGCGGCTTCGGCCAGAGCGATTGTCAGTGCATCCTCGGCTGCGGGTTCAGCGTCTGCCAAGTTGTCAGCCTCGGTGTCAGCGCCCTCTGCCATATTGTCGCAAGGAGTTCCCTCGCAATTGGGATAGCCGTCGCCTTGCTGATAGGTTTTATCATCCTCAATATCTTGAAATACAGTCTGTTCCTTTTCGTTTTTGTTTTTCGACATAGTTATTTAGTGTTTGTTCGATTCTATATAGCACAAATTATATACCTAACTTTATAATTGTCATCCTGCAAAGATACTCTTTCCCTACTCAAAAAGCAAAAAAGAGGCCGCTAAACATATTAGCGACCTCCGTTCGGGTATTAATCTGACGTTCTTAGATTTTGTACAGATAACGTTTGATTGATTTCTTGGGAGTTTTCTCGAACTCGGTGGGGTAAACAATCAGGCTGGCAACTTTCTCGTAGTTAGCAACCATAGTGTTCAACTCAGCGAGATTGGCTTTCAGAATCTCCTCGATTTTGTCATCGGCGATACCATCAACTTTGGCTTGGTTGTAGTCGGGATAAACCAGGGCAACCAAACGGCCGTCGCGCTCAACAATCAGTGACTCCGAAACCAAGTACAGAGTATTGAGTTTCGACTCAATCTCCTCGGGGTAGATATTTTGACCACTGGGGCCAAGAATCATAGTTTTGCAGCGACCCTTAATATACAGAGTACCATCGGGATCCATAGTTCCGATGTCGCCGGTACGCAACCATCCGTCCTCGCTCAGCACGGCGGTGGTAGCCTCCTCGTTTTTATAGTATCCACTCATCACCTGCTCACCGCGAACCATAATCTCGCCGGGAGTATTGTGCGGGTCTTGGCTGTCAATCTTAACCTCGCAGTACTCTTTGAGGTATTTACCAATCGAACCTGCTTTGAATTGAGTCCAATCGATAGTAGCCGAGATAAGCGGTGCACACTCGGTCATACCATAGCCCACGGTCAAGGGGAATTTAATCTTCATCAGGAACTCCTCGGTCTCGGGGTTGATGGCAGCACCACCCACGATGAACAAATTAACCTCACCACCGAAAGCGGTCAAGAGTTTGTTGCGGATAACCGAGTAGATTGCAGTGTCGAGCAACGGAATACGCAGTGCATATTTGAGTGCACCCTTCTCCAACATAGGAGCGATTTGTTTGCGGTAAACCTTCTCCAATACCATCGGCACGCAGCAGATAACGTGGGGTTTAACCTCGGCCATAGCCTCAACCAAAATCTTGGGGGTCGGCATTTTACCCAGCAGGGTGATGTGGCTACCGTGTGCAAGCGGGGTCAGGAAGTCGAACATACAACCATAGGCGTGCGCCAGAGGCAGGAATGCCAAAGTGCGGCTGCCGGCAAAGAAAATCTTCTCTTTGATAGCAAACTCAACATTCGAAGCCAAGTTATTGTGAGTCAGCACAACACCTTTACTGCTACCGGTAGTACCGCTGGTATAGTTAATAAGCGCGATGTGCTCATTGGGCACCTCTTTATAAGAGATATCTTCCTTGCGGAAACCGTCTTTATAGCGCTCGCGGTAGTGTTTGGTCATATCGGCCATAAAGTCTTTCAACTCAGTGCCCTCGCGCTCCCAAACGTTGTGGTAGTCGGTCAGCGAGAATGCGGCCTCGACGGTATCCAAGCGGTCTTCCTCGATGATATCCCAGTGTTGGTCGCCAACAAACAGCAGTCGGCTTTCGGAGTGGTTGAGAATGTTGATTACGTCGTTGGCGTTGAAGTCTTGAAGAATAGGAACCAAGATTGCGCCGTAGGTGATGGTTGCCACATAGGCGATACACCAGCGGGGGTTATTACGTCCCATCAGTGCGATTTTGTCGTCGGGTTGGATACCGGCTTTCTCGAACAGCAGATGGAGTTTTGCAATCTCCTTAGCCATTTCATAGTACGAGAAGTCTTCTTTCTTAAAATAGTCAGACAATGCTGTCATCTCCCTGTGCTCACGGAAGGCTTGCTCGTAACATTTAACAAGGTTAAGTTGTACCATAAGTTTAAGTTTTATGTTTTACTTTCGGTGTGCGTTTTTGGTATTTGGTTTCACACACCATTGTTTAACAATTTGGGACAAAGATACTATTTTTTTGCAGTTTTCAAAACGTCCCGAAGAGTCACCCATTCCAAAGAGCACAAAAAAAGTGTTCGATTTTTACACCGAACACTTTGTATATCGGCGCGAGAATGAGTTCTCGCCGACAAAAAACACATTTGATTTTTCCTCTATTTTTTTTGCTCCTGCGACAAATCTTTTTTCCGAAAAACGTAAATTTTCGACTCTTCGCCCGCCAGCAGTCGGTGGATATTTTTGCGGTGAGTGTAAATCAACAACACTGCGACAACCATCGAAAAGACAATCAACGGAATACTATGGTTGGTACGCGGCGAAATCATAATGAAAATAGGATACATAACACCCGCCAACATCGAACTAAACGACACATAATGGGTAATCATCAGCGAGGCAAACCACACTATCAAACAGAGTATAATTGCAGGAGGATAAATTCCCACCACTGCGCCTGCAATTGTCGCCACTCCTTTGCCACCTCTGAACTCGGCAAAAATTGGGAAAATATGACCCAATACGGCGGCAAAAACAAGGCCGATTTTGACGTTGATAATGAAGTTGGGCTGAATCTCCGGATCGTAGGCCAAAAGGATAGCCAAAGCCACCGCCAGGAAGCCCTTCAAAAAGTCGATTATAAAGACCGGAATTGCGGCTCGCTTACCCAACACACGAAGGGTATTGGTGGTACCTGCATTTTTGCTACCGTGCTCACGAATGTCGATGCCGTAGTAATATTTTCCAATCCAAACCGCACTCGGAATCGAGCCGAGCAGATAGGCACAAATGACCAAAATTATAATCGAAATAACTGTAAAATTCATAGTTACGGAACTTTAATTCGCCACAAAGGTAGAAAATTTTGACGTAATATCAAACCTTTTACACCTCAACCCTTGGTTGAACCAAGAAGAATTAGTACCTTTGAGGGCTTTTTTATACCGTAAACAAACTGATAAACTATGAAACAATACCTGCAAATGTTGAACCGACTGACTGCGACGCTGCTCTTTTGCGTCGGAATTGCATCGTGCACAACACCTCCTCCTGCCGTAGAGAAACAGACCGTTACCCTCTCGACACAAACCCTCGACTTCGATTGGACTTACTGTGAGCAAGCATTCGAGGTTACATCCGAAGTGGCATTCACCATAACCGCCGACGTCAATTGGTTGTCGTTTGACGAGACCATATTCCCCGCAGGCTCGCACATCGTCACAGTGGCTGCCGAGCAAAACAATTTGGACGACACTCGTGAGGCGACAATTTTTGTAATGCCCTACGAAGAGGAGGCTCTCGAAATCTCGGTTTGGCAAATTCCCAATGGCTGGGATGAGGTATTTGAGGTTCCCAACAAAAACCTCGAAGCAGACTCGCGCCAACAAACCATCTACATCTCGGTTAATAGTGGCAAGGAGTTCAGCGCCGTAGCCGCAGCCGATTGGCTCAGCGTTCCCGAAGAGAAATTTGACGCAGGCAAAAATGTACAAGTTCCCGTAACACTCGAACGCAACCTCACCAACCAACGTCGTGTTGCCAAAGTGTCGGTACACACCGAATACGGCAACTGGATTGATGTGACGATTGTTCAAGATGAGTATCTGCCTATGCTGTCGGTTGCGACCGACACCCTGACCATCGACGGCAATCACGGTCAATTGACATTTGAGGTGAATTGCGACGAGGCATTTACCATCGACACCGAGGTTGATTGGATTACCCCCGACAAAGAGACCTACGAAGCAGGACAGGCTCAAAAGGTGACCCTGAACATCACTCGCAATATGAACGATTTTGAGCGCAAGAGCACTATCGTTGTTAATGGTGGCTCGCAACGTTTAACTCACTCCATTGTCGTTATTCAAGGTCCGAACATTCCCGCAGTGGATAACACAATCTCGAAAATCTCGCTGCTCAAAAAACTTAACCCCACCCTCGACAAGGACTACATTATGACTCCCGACGAGAATGGCGTGTTCAGTTGCTATATCCCCGCCCAAAAAGAGGACGATTATGTATTTATTTCGGGTAAGGATGTTCGTTACGACCGAATCAGTTTGTTTGATATCGAAAATGTGGTCGTAACCTTTGAGTCCAATGCCGAACGCGTGTATGTAAACAACCAACCGCTGGTAAGCGGCCAAAGCAAATGCGACCTATCGACCAACACCACCTTCAAGGCCGTGGCCGAGAGTGGCGACATTCGCAACTATACCGTGGATTTGACCTACTTCACAGGTCTGCCTATCATCTGTATCGACCTCGATTCGAATGGCGAGGTGTCGAGCAGAGATAACTATGAGTATGGCACGGTTCGCATTATTGGTGCCGACGATATTCCCGGTCTGCCCGAACAGCGTTTTGAAATTCACGGACGTGGTAACTCGTCGTGGGGCACCTTCCGCAAGAAACCTTCGTACACCTTCAAACTCGACAAAGCCCAAGAGGTTGGCGGTATGCCTGCCCACAAAAAATGGGTTATGATTGGTAACTATCGTGACAAAACTCTGTTGCGTAACCAAGTGGCTTGGTGGTGTTCGGAGCGCCTTCCCGCACTCAAATGGACTCCCCGTTATCGTCAAATGGAGTTAATCCTGAACGGCATGCACCGTGGCGTTTATCAAGTCACCGAGCAGGTACGTATCGGCGAGAATCGTGTGAATATTGCCGAAATGCTCCCCACCGACACCGAGGGCGATGCTATCACCGGTGGCTACATCGTAGAGTTCCACTATGGAGGCGATGCCGACCAATGGGGTTGGGATATGCCCTTTATGCGTGGTGGCTCGGGTGCTGCTGTCAAAGTTCCCAAGATTGAGGATAGCAACACCGCACAACGCGACTACATTATGAACTATGTAATGACCATCGACAACTGGTTTGCTTCGGGTGAGAATCTTGATGAGTTGATGGAAACCTATATCGATATGCCCTCGTGGGTGGCACAATGGTTGGTATTCGAGATTTCGGGTACTACCGAGCCGCAAGGTCCCAACAGTTGGTACACCTACAAACAACGTGGCGACGACAAGTGGTATTGCGGTCCGGCGTGGGACTTCGACTACCGCTCGTATCTGCCTTCGACCGGTAACCACTGGGTCAATGCCGCAGTTATGTATATGCCCGAGATGTTGCGCTATCGTCCGTTCAAGGATGAACTCGTACGACAATGGCGCACTTACCTCGAACCCGTACTGCCAGACCTGTTGGAGTACATCGAGGAGCAACGTGAATATCTGCGTATGAGTGAGGATGCCAACTGGTCGATTCACGACCAAAACCTCATTGATGACGGCCGTCATGAGAATGGTGACGAGAACATTCCTTGGGAGGATGCAATTGACCGTATGATTCTGTATCTGAACACCAAGTGGCCGTACATCAGCAAGAGCATTACCAATATGTAGAAACAATGGGCGATTTTCGCAACATAAATATTCGCAACAAACGAGCCTCATACGACTACGAGATTCTGGATGAGTACATCGCAGGTATCGTGTTGGTGGGTACCGAAATCAAATCGCTTCGAAGAGGTAAAGCCTCAATGAACGACTGCTACTGCTATTTTGACCGCGGCGAGTTGTACATCAAAGGACTCAACATCTCGGAGTATGAGTGGGGTACCTACAACAACCATCAACCCAAGCGTGACCGCAAACTTCTGTTACAAGGACGCGAACTCGACAAACTCGCCCGTGCAACTCAGGATGTGGGACTCACTATCGTGGGATTGAGAGTATTCATCAACGAACGAGGCTTGGCCAAAGTCGCTATCGGATTGTGTCGCGGACGTAAGAGTTTCGACAAACGCGAATACATCAAAGAGAAAGACGCCAAACGCGAAATGGACCGCGCCAAGCGTGTAACACTGTAAAAAAATATGGCTAATATATTATGTATAGAGACTAGTGCTGCCGTGTGTTCGGTGGCACTGGCTGTGAATGGCGAGACCGTAGCCGTACGCGAAAGCGACCTGGGACGCAACCACGCAGGTAACATCGGACTTTTTGCCGACGAGATTCTGCGCGCCAACAACCTCAACCCCGACGACCTCGATGCTGTGGCTGTCAGTTCGGGCCCCGGCTCATATACGGGTCTGCGTATCGGAGTGTCGTTTGCCAAAGGTCTGTGCTATGGTTTGCAAATTCCACTTATTTCGGTAGGCTCGCTGACCTCGCTTGTGGAGGTTGCCCGCGAAAACCATCAAGCAGGTATTGCTCCCGTTGAAGAGTGGGACAAAGCACTGCTGGCTCCAATGATTGATGCACGCCGAATGGAGGTCTATACCTGTGTATTTGACACCTGTGGTACACAACTCACCGAGGTAGAGGCCAAGATTATCGATACGGAGAGTTTTGCAGAGTTGCGACAAAAAGCCACTGAGCAGGGTGGGGAGTTTGTCATTTTGGGTGACGGAGCCGCCAAATGTCGCGAGGTGTTGGAGGGAGTACACTACATAGAGGTTGCACCCTCGGCTTGCGGACTCGCACGCCCCGCACAACAGGCCTACGACAACCAACAATGGGAGAACATTGCCTACTTTGAACCTTTCTATCTTAAAGATTTTGTGGTGACCAAATCACAAAAGAATCCGCTTGCAAAAAAATAAACTACCACAATGGGATATAACGAAGAAAAACAGCGACAACTCGATAGTCGCTACCTGCGTATGGCCCGTATCTGGGCCGAAAACTCCTACTGCGTACGTCGTCAGGTGGGAGCACTTATTGTTAAAGACAAGATGATTATCTCGGATGGTTACAACGGCACCCCCTCGGGTTTCGAAAACATCTGTGAAGACGATATGGGCAAAACCAAACCCTATGTACTGCACGCCGAGGCCAACGCCATAACCAAAGTGGCCAAAAGTGCCAACAACTGCGACGGCGCAACACTCTATATCACCGCCTCGCCCTGCATCGAGTGTGCTAAACTTATTATCCAGGCCGGTATTCGTCGCGTGGTGTATTGCGACGCCTACCATAGTCAAGACGGATTGGAACTGCTCCGCCGAGTGGGTATCGAAATCGTCTGCATCGAACAGGCTTAAAAAACATTAATCTCAAAAAATAACAATCGAAGACACCGTTATGAAAAAAACTGTTGTAACGCTTATGACTGCTTTTGCACTTGCAGGGTGTTGTGACCGTAATCCGTTGCTCGAACCCGCAGCAACGCCGTTTGACACACCCGAGTTCACTAAAATCGAACTCAAACACTACAAACCTGCGTTTGAGGCGGCTATTGCTGAGGCTCGCGCCGACCTCGAAACTCTGATAAACAACCCCGAGGAGCCCACCTTCGAGAACACCATTGTGGCGTTGGAGCGTGGTAGTGCTTCTCTCGACCGCATCGGTAGCATCTTTTTCAATGTCAATATGACCGACACCTCGGATGAGATGCAGGCCTTGGCACAAGAGATTCAACCGCTGCTGGTTGCTTTCAGTAACGACGTTATGCTGAACCCGACTCTGTTTGAGAGAGTTCAAACCGTATGGAACAACCGCGAGGAGTTGTCGCTCGACACCGAGGACAGTATGCTGTTGGCCAAAACCTACAAAGGTTTTGTGCGTAGCGGTGCAGGCCTCAACGACGAGCAAAAACAGACCTATCGTGAGATTTCGGCCGAGTTGTCGGAACTGACCCTCAAATTCGGACAAAATGTATTGGCCGCCACCAACGCGTTCAGCATCAACATTCCCGCCGAGGATTCGGCCAAAGTTGCAGAGTTGCCCTCGTATGTACGCGATGCTATGGCTGCCGAGGCCAAAGCCAAAGGTCAAACCGGCTGGACCGTAAACCTGCAATATGCAAGTATGTCGCCCTTTATGACCTACTCGACCGACCGCGCACTGAAAGAACAACTTTACAGAGCCTACAATGGTCGTTGTGTGGGTGGTGACGCCGACAACACCGCAAATGTTAAACGCATTGCCGAGTTGCGTCTGCAAATGGCCAACCTGCTGGGCTATCCGACCTATGCCGACTATGTATTGGAGGAGCGTATGGCCGAGAACGTGGCCGGTGTAAATGGCCTGTTGAACGAACTGCTCACGGCAACCAAAAGTTATGCCGATGCCGAGGTTAAGGCTATCGAGGAGTATGCTCGCAAGAGTGGTCTGTATGGTGCCGACTTTGAGTTGATGCCTTGGGATTGGGCCTATTTCAGCGAGAAGTACAAAAACGAGTTCTACAACGTAAGCGAGGAGCAAACCAAACCTTACTTTGAGTTGGAGCACGTCAAACAATCCATCTTTCAATTGGCCGAGCGTCTGTATGGTATCCGCTTTGTGGAGCGCAAAGATATTGAGCCCTACAACCCCGAAGTGTCAGTATATGAGGTTACCGAGGCCGACGGCGAAACTATCGGTGTGCTGTATATGGACTTCTTCCCCCGCGAGAGCAAACGCGGCGGTGCTTGGATGACATCGTTCCGCGAGCACGCAACCGCAGCCGATGGTAGTGAGATTGTACCTCTGATTTCGATGAACGGCAACTTTACCAAACCCACCGAGAACGCACCCTCGTTACTCACCTTCGATGAGTTCGAAACCTTCCTGCACGAGTTTGGTCACTGCTTGCACGGACTGCTTGCTGAGGGCAAATATGCATCGTTGGCCGGCACAAGCGTCTATCGTGACTTTGTGGAGTTGCCTTCGCAAATTATGGAAAATTGGGCTACCGAACCCGAGTTCCTCGATATTGCAGCCGTACACTATCAAACAGGCGAGAAAATGCCCGCCGAGTTGGTAAACAACATCATTGCCGCCAAGAACTATTTGGCTGCATACGCCAACGTACGCCAATTGTCGTTCGGTATCTCGGATATGGCATTCCACAGCATAACCGAGCCCATTACCGAAGATGTTGAGACCTTTGAGCGCAAGGCAACAGCTCCCACCCAAGTACTTCCCGCAATCAAGGGTGCGCTGTCGTCGCCGTCGTTTACTCATATTTTCTCGGGCGGCTATGCCGCAGGTTACTACTCCTACAAGTGGGCCGAGGTGTTGGAGGCTGATGCATTTGCGTTGTTCCAACAAAAGGGTATCTTCAACCGTGAGGTGGCACAATCGTTCCGCGACAACGTGCTCAGCCAAGGTGGTCACGAACACCCGATGAAACTCTATATCCGTTTCCGCGGTCACAAACCCGAGGTTTCGGCACTCATCGAGCGTATGGACCTCAAAAAATAATACGCAACCACAACCAAACAATAATAACTCAAAAACTATGAACCAATTATTGAAAAATGTGCTGACCCTTGCTGCCGTAGTGAGCGTGAGTGTGGTGTCGGCTCAGAAAAAGAGTGCGACTCCCGTCTACCTGAACGAGGATGCACCTATCGAACAACGTGTGGAGGATGCTTTGGAGAGAATGACCCTGGACGAGAAAGTTGCCTTCATTCACGCACAATCCAAATTCTCGGCTCCGGGCGTTCCTCGTCTGGGCATCCCCGAGGTGTGGTGTACCGACTCATCGCACGGTATCCGCGAGGAGTGCGCGTGGGACAAATGGTCGGGTGCAGAGTGGACCAACGACGCTTGTACCGCATTCCCCGGTTTGGTGTGTCTGGCCGCTTCGTGGGACCCCGAGTTGGCAAGCCGCTATGGTGTTGCCATTGGTGAGGAGGCCCGCTATCGTAACAAAACCGTACTGCTCGGTCCGGGTCTTAATATCTATCGTACCCCTCTGTGCGGCCGTAACCACGAGTATATGGGCGAGGATCCCTACTTGGTAAGTACATTGGCTGTACCTTATATTAAAGGTGTGCAATCGAACGGCGTGGCAACCTGCGCCAAACACTTTGCTCTGAACAACCAAGAGCAACGCCGTCACTCGACCGATGTAGAGATTAGCGACCGCGCACTATATGAGATTTACCTGCCTGCGTTCAAGGCCGCAACGGTAGATGCAGGTTCGTGGAGTATCATGGGTGCCTATATGAAATATAAGGGAGAGTACTGCTGTCACAACCAATATCTGCTTGATGATATCCTCAAAGGTGAGTGGGGCTGGGATGGCGTGGTAATTTCGGACTGGGGAGGTGTTCACGACACCCACCAAGCAATCCACCACGGTTTGGACCTGGAGTTCGGAACCTGGACCGACGGTCTGTCGCAAGGCAAGGCCAATGCCTATGACGCCTATCACTTGGCCGATACGCTGAAAACTTTGGTTAAAGCGGGCAAAGTTTCGGAGGATGTGCTCGACGAGAAGGTGCGCCGCGTGTTGCGTATGGTGTTCCGCACCACTATGAGCAAAGACCGCCCCTATGGTAGCTTCGTAAGCCCTGAGCACTCGGCCGCCGCTCGTGAGATTGCACAAGGTGGTATCGTGCTGCTCAAAAACGAGAATAAGGTGTTGCCTATGCGCCCCGCCGAGGTTAAAAAACTGCTGGTTGTGGGTGATGTTGCCACCGCAAGTATGATGAAGAGCGGTAGCAGCACTACACTTAAAGCCAAATACGAAATTCTCCCGCTGGATGGTATTAAAGCGGCCTATCCCAATGCCGAAATTACCTATATGCGCGGCTATGAGGTTGACAAACGCAAAGCCGAACCTCTCAAAGATGTTGTAGAGGCTGCACGCGAGGCTGATGCAGTGATTGTGTTTGCAGGTCTGTACTACAAGGGTGGTCAAGACGCTGAGGGTGTCGACCGCAAGAGTATGGAGTTGCCCTATGGCCAAGACAAGGTGATTGAGGCTCTGTGTGGTGTGAACCCCAACTACGCCGTTGTGATGGTTTCGGGTACGGGTGTTGCAATGCCTTGGAAAGATAAGGTGCCCGCAATCGTTCAAGGATGGCACTGCGGCTCGGAGGCAGGAACGGCTTTGGCTTCGGTGCTTACGGGTGAGGTAAACCCCTCGGGTAAACTGCCCTACACCTACTACGCAAGTCTCGACCAATGTGGCGCACACGTGTTGGGTGACTATCCCGGTGACAAAAACCACCACCAAGTGTATCGTGACGACATTTTTGTGGGTTATCGCTTTATCGACCGCGAGGGTATCAAACCCAACTTCCCGTTTGGTCACGGTTTGAGCTACACCACCTTTGAGTATAGCAACGTACGTATCAACCGCACCAAAGGCAATGCCAACTCGAAATGGGTTGTTTCGGTGGATGTTACCAACACAGGTGATGTTGACGGCAAGGAAATTGTACAACTCTATGTGGCTGCTCCCAAAGGCAAACTGAATGCACGCGCAGTCAAAGAGTTGAAAGGTTACAACAAAGTAGCCCTCAAAGCAGGCGAGACCCGCACAGTCGAAATTCCGATGGATTTCTCGTCGTTGGCCTACTTCGACGAGGCGATGCACGATTGGAATGTGCTGGCAGGTGAGTACAAAGCGCTCATCGGAGCATCGAGCCAAGATATTCGTGGCGAGGTGGCCTTTGAGGTTAAATAACGAAAAACTATGAAAAAACTATTGGCAATGGTCTGTACAGCCCTCACACTCGGGGGCTGCGACCAACTGCCCAAAACAGACGATTCGCAGAGTATGAAAATGGAACAAACAATCTCGCTTGTGCAACCCGTGGATAACGGCGTTACGTTGATGGCGGCACTCAAAGAGCGTCAAAGCGTACGCGAATTTTCGGCCGAGGCATTGTCGTTGGAGCAGGTGTCGGGCGTGCTGTGGGCAGCCTACGGCATCAATCGCGAGGATGGAAAACGTACAGCACCATCGGCTTTGGCATTGTATCCGCTGACTGTGTATGCCTTCTTTGCCGAGGGTGTATATAGTTATAACCCCGCCGAGAATACCCTCAACCGCGTGGCCGAGGGTGACCACCGTGCAATCAGCGGTATGCAGGATTGGGTGGCCACGGCTCCGATGAATCTGGTTTATGTGGCCGATTTGGGCGTTTACAGCCAAATGCCGCCCTACTTGGAGGATGTCAAACGACTGCTGGCAGCCCAAGATGCTGCGTGCTGTGTCGAGAACGCCAACCTGTGGGCCGCAGCCAATAATATGGGCGCTGTGACTCGCGGAAGTTTCAAAGAGCCCGAAATTCTGTCGTTGTTGGGACTCGACGCCGAACGTTATACCGTAGTGTTGGCTCAAAGCGTCGGAAACCTTAAATAAAATGGCAAAGAAACTGCCCAAAACCAACGCGGCACGACTGCTCGATGCAGCACACATCGCCTATACACTCATTCCCTATGAGGTAGATGAGTCGAACTTGGCCGCCGACCACGTGGCCGAACAACTTGGCGAGCCGATTGAACGGGTGTTCAAGACGCTGGTACTGAGAGGCGACCGCACAGGAATATTTGTGTGCGTTGTGCCGGGAGATTGCGAGGTCAATCTCAAAACCGCCGCCCGAGTGTCGGGTAACAAGAGTGCCGAGATGATTCACGTGCGCGAACTGCTTGCCACGACAGGATATATTCGCGGCGGATGTTCGCCCATTGGAATGCGCAAACCGTTTCCGACCTATATCCATTCGACGTGCGAGAAGTTCGACAAGATTTATGTGAGTGCGGGGGTGCGGGGTATGCAAATCTGTATCGCTCCCGCCGACTTGATTCGTATATCGTCGGCCGTCGTCACGGAGTTGTGTTAGAGTAGGGGAGAAAGGTATCTAACAGCCCTGACCGCACTTGTGGGTCGGGCTGTTTTTTATTTGGGGAAATATTGCTAACTTTGTGAAAAACAGAATGACGATGAAAAGACTCTTACTGCTGTTGATTGTGGCTGTTTGTCAGGCCTGCGTGTCCAATTTGGTCGTGCGAAACAACCATCTGTACTATGACGGTGTGTTGGTGGGTGAACTAACCTCACAACCGTGCGAGGGAGTTACATATTGCGATGTCGCGGAGCAGATAGACAACCATACCGTCCGTATTGTGCGCACATTCACCGCAACAGAGAATGTGGAGCAGGCGCGACTGACACTCAATTTCCGCCACGCATCGCCCAACACCTATGCAATGATTCCTTCGGTGTGCTACAACGGCAACCATTGGGGACGTGGCCGCGAGCCAAAAGGTTTCTGCACCGATGGCAAGTGGCACACATACTCCTATCAACGCACGCCAATTCCTGGCGCAACCTACTCTGAGGGCGAACGCTTTGGTGTGGCAATGTGGAGCGAAGTACCCACCTCCGAAAGTGAGGCCTTCGCCTGCGCGATAATGCCCACGGACTCTTGTACCACCCATTCGTTGATATTGCCCGAAGAGGAGCAGCCTTTCACCTACATTGGCAAGAACGTATATGGCCAACCATTCACTCAAAAACTCTCGCTTGCTCGGGGCGACACACAGCAGTTGGTAGCCTATCTGCACGTTACGCCACTGACTGAAGGAGCCTACAATGCCGCATCGTTCCTGGATACGGCTTGGGCTCTTGCCGACAAGGAGTGTGCCCCCATTGCTACGCCCGAACAAATTTGGAAATACGGTGTGCGATATGCCAAAGAGTATCTGTGGGCCGAAGAGGAGGAGTATCGCGGATTCAGCATAGGACTTGTCCCCAATGGCAGCGACGGCTGGCGACAACGTTCGTTTATGAAGTACGAAATTGGTTGGTGTGGTCAGAACGCATCATTTATAAACAGCCTGTTGGCCGACTATTTGCGCAGTGGCGATGAGGACTCCAAAAACAAAGCCCTTGCAGCACTTGACTCCTGGACCTCGCAGAAATTGCTACGCGAGGGAAGTTTTTATGTGGTAAACTACGACAACATCCTCCGCGGCAAAGACAACACAATCTCCGATGCCTGCAATCTCGGAACTGCGGCCTACAACTTCTTTGAAACTGCACAACTACTCGAACAGTGTGGCGAACAGGAGCGAATTCCGCATCTGCGTAGCATCGCCCTCGGTATTTGTGACTTTGTGCGTGGCGACCAACTTCCCTCGGGTTGTTACGGCAAAGGGTGGCGCGAGTCGGGCGAGTGTCTGTATCGCGAAGGAACAGTGGGTGCGTTTATGATTGCCCCGATGTTGGCCGCTTATGAGGTTACTGCCGATAGTTGTTACTTTACGTCGGCCAAGAGTGCCTACGACTTCTATTTTGCAGAGTTTGCGCGCGAGGGTTACACCACAGCGGGCGCTCTCGACACCTGGTGCATCGACAAGGAGTCGTCGATGTCAATGCTCCGCGCCGCAATACTGCTGTATGACCTCACGGGCAACAGACAATACCTACACGATGCCGAACGCATTTCGTACTACCTTTCCACCTGGCTGTGGCACTACAACGCACCATATACCGACAACGAGGTAGGGTACAATAATTTCCGCACCTTTGGAGCAACCTCCGTGTCGGTACAACACCACCATTTGGACGTTTATGCACTGCTGTGGGTAGGGGAGTGGCTGCGTCTGGCCGAACTCACGGGCAACGACATCTGGCGCGACAAAGCGCTGGCCGTGTGGAGTTATGGCTGTCAAGGGGTGTCGGACGGCACACTCGAAGTGAATGGTCGTGTACGCCCCGTAGGAAGCCAAAACGAGGCATTCTTCAACTGTCACTGGGAGTACACCCACGGCAAACCTCGTTTCAACGATTGGCTTGTTGCCTGGCCCGGTGCCTTCCGTCTCGAAACCCTGCGCCACCTGACCGATTGGAGCGTGCTGAATCAAACAGAGTAACATCACCGACCATATAACAACAAACACCATCCTTCGCGGGATGGTGTTTGTTGTTTGGGGTGTATGGAGTTTTAGGCTCATTTTATCGTGCAATATTTACCCCAGAGCATATATTTGATTGCATATTCACACACCAAACCTCGACTTGCACACACCCACACAAAATAAAAACGCCCTCAGAACTACATCCGAAGGCGTTTCGTTGATTTTTAGAGCTGTTGACGAGGCTTGAACTCGTCTTATAAATCACAACAAATCAATACAATAGAAGTTACCTTCGTCAGTTGCATTACAAAGTTAAATAGCTTTTTTCAAATGGCAAAATAAATCATTAAAAATCAAAACAAAACACCCAAATCAGAACAAGAAATCAAATCTTTTCAAATCAAGTCAAAGCATACTCCTCCTCAACCCTCTGTTGATAATTTGAAGTCTTTTCCACAAGGTTGTCTATCACCTCAACAAGTGAATCAAGGTAAACATCCTCAACCTTAACTCCCGTATCTACCAATACTACCTCAAACAAGTCCACACCCTCATTGTAGATTACCTCAACAGAGCCTCTATACTTAAAACCTTCTACTTGAAATTTCAGTCCTCTATCATCTGGTAGTCGTTGGGGCTTATGAAAACCCCAACTAAACACTACCATTAACTGACTACGAAGAATCTGTAAAATATACTCTGCCATACTCTAAAATACCTTTACGATTGACTCCCAGCGAAAACTTCTCCACTCTCCTTTTTCAATATCAAAATATGCTGTAGTCTTGAAATACTCTCTACTGCATCCATTGCCATTTGTGTACTTTGTTGCCACCGCTGCATTAGTAGTACCAAAAGCCTCACGAATTTCACCATTCTTTTTAATGAAAATGAAGTGTGCTACACCATTGCGAAGCTTCTCCTTCAATAAGTCAATCATCTGAGCCTTCACAACACCCATCGCAGCTGAACCTGTACGAGCAAAAATCACATTAGCACGATGTGCTGTCATTCCGTTTACTATAACCATTGTCTCCATATCTGTAAGATTTTTTATTACACTTTATATTTTATTTTAATTTAATTTGCTTTTGGGTTTGCCCCAACCATTCATCTGCCATACATACTCACGAGCCTCTTCCTTTGTTATAAAGTCCTCAACAAATGTTCCTGTTGCTGTACCATCCTCTTTAACAGAAGTCCATCGCCAAACTCCCCAAGTGCATCTGTGGGGTGCGTAAAAATATTGTCCTTCTTGTGTCTTCATAATATATTACCCCTTTTGTTGATACAAAGATAGTAAAATATTAATATATTACCAAATATTTGCGCAATAAAATATAATTTATTACCAAAATATTTGGAGATTCATGTAATTTGATATATTTTTGATTATTAAACTAGCTTAAAATGGACTATTCAATCATTAAAGCTCTCCTCGAGGAGCGTAATATGACGTTCAAAGAGTTGAGTGATACACTTAACGTCGATAGGAACAACCTATATAACTCCTTGACCAAAGGCAATCCCACTTTACAGCGTTTGGAAGCTGTTGCAAAGGTTTTAGAAGTACCTATTTGGAGGTTATTTACAGAGGACACTAAACCAAGCATATATGGTACCGTTGTATATAACAACGAAGTGCATATCATAAGGTCTGAACAAGATTTACTCAATCTTGCAAACCAAATTAAGTAGGTTACGACTATGGCAAAGAAAAATAAAGGGACCTTCTCATATATTGAGACTCAACAGGCGTTGGAGGCTATTGCCACAACTGCTACTCGTGAGTCGCTACCTTATGAACTGCTACGCATCTTTTGTGGATATAGCGATGCTGCCATTGCTCGTGTCAAGGATGGTAGAGGTAATGATGCAAAGGATGGCAAGACTACGCTTATCAAGAAGCTATTTGCCTATCGCCCTACCGAGACAACACTGTTGGGTGAGGAGGATGTGTCAGATGTGATTGAGGCAATGGAGAAAGACCCTTCAATTTCAAAGAAGGAACCACGCCTATATATCACTTTTGATGGCCAGACTCTATTTGCTCATGACCCTAAGGAGAACGATGTTTACTACAACGATATAACCCTCTTATGGAAAGATTTTGACTTCTTCAAACCTTTGGCTGGTATCGAGAAGTTCCGCAACCATGAGGAGGCTGAGGCGGATGTTAAGTCTGCTGAGATTATGGCTAAGATATATGATGACATCTGCCGATATAACAACATTAAGGATGATGAGCAGGTTCACAATATCAACCTCTTTATGAC
>JAFTYJ010000066.1 GCA_017464745.1 Rikenellaceae bacterium
GGTCTTGCTCGGTGAGCGACCAACCCGAAGTTTGGCTGTGAGTACGCAGTGCCAGCGATTTGGGGTTCTTGGGGTCGAATTGTTTAACAATCTTAGCCCACAGCATACGAGCCGCACGCATCTTGGCAATCTCCATAAAGTGGTTCATACCAATCGCCCAGAAGAACGACAGACGCGGAGCAAAAGCGTCGATACTCATACCGGCGTTGATACCTGCACGCAGGTACTCCAAACCGTCGGCCAGAGTGTATGCCAACTCCAAGTCGGCAGTTGCACCTGCCTCTTGCATATGGTAACCCGAAATCGAAATCGAGTTGAATTTGGGCATATTCTTCGAGGTGTACTCAAAGATATCGGCAATAATTCGCATCGAGAACTCGGGCGGATAGATATAGGTGTTACGCACCATAAACTCTTTGAGGATGTCGTTTTGGATGGTACCACTCAGTTGGTCGAGGGTACAGCCTTGCTCCAAACCGGTCACAATGTAGAACGCCAGGATAGGCAGAACTGCACCGTTCATAGTCATCGACACCGACATCTTGTCCAAAGGAATACCGTCGAACAGCACCTTCATATCCTCAACCGAGCAAATCGACACACCTGCTTTACCTACGTCACCTCCCACACGTTCGTGGTCGGCATCGTAGCCACGGTGAGTAGCCAGGTCAAAGGCCACCGAAAGACCTTTTTGACCCGAAGCCAGGTTACGACGATAGAATGCGTTTGACTCTTCGGCAGTCGAGAAACCTGCATATTGACGGATAGTCCAGGGACGCATTACATACATTGTCGAGTAGGGACCACGCAAGAAGGGAGCGATACCTGCCGCATAGTTCAGGTGTTCCATTCCTTCGAGGTCATCGGCCGAATAAGCACCCTTTACCGGTATCCTCTCGGCAGTCATCCAAACGTTCTCTTCGCCGGATGCTTTCGAAGCGCAGCAGCTCTTTTGTTTGCCGGCCTCGTATGAAATTTCAGAAAATTTTGCTCTCATAGTCATACCTTATATTAGATACCGAGTTGTTTCAAATACGATTTAAGTGTTTCGAGTACGTTGCTCTTAACCGAGATGAAGTTGGTGATACCTTGTGCCTCCAATTCGGCTTGGCAAGCGGGAGCACCTGCCACAACAACGATAGCCTTGCCGTCAATCATCTTATTGATTTCGGGAGCCACGGTTGCGTAATCGTCGTCCGAAGCACAGATTACAACGATGTCGGCTTTGGAATCCAGAGCGGCTTTAACACCCTCCTCTACGCTGTGGAAGAAAGTGTTGTCTTGAACACGGATACCTGCGCAAGCAAAGAAGTTGCACGAGAATTGAGCACGGGCACGAGCCATCGACAGCGAGCCGCAAGTCAGCATAAATGCTTTGGGCTCTTTGCCGCTACGGTCAACACCCAGACGCATAGCCTCGAATGCCATAGCACCACGATAGGGTTTCAAAACCTTCTTGTCCGAAACCTCGCGGGTTACGCACTCCTCCGAAATGGCTGCATCGGCAACCTCGGTGAAGTTGGGGTATTGGTTGGCACCCAGCAGCACTTGGCGGCGAGTCATAATGGCTTTATCCTTGGCAGCGGCACTTGCCTCAACTGCATCGGTGATAACGCCTGCTTTGAACGCCTCAACATAGCCACCCTTCTCCTCGATTTCGGTGAAGAGTTTCCACGCTTGCTCGGCAATACTTTGGGTAAGGTTTTCGATATAGTACGAACCACCTGCGGGGTCGCTCACTTGGTCGAAGTGCGACTCGTGTTTCAACAGCAGTTGCACGTTGCGTGCGATACGACGGCTGAAATCGGTAGGCTCTTGGAACGACGCATTGAACGGAGTGGTTTCGAGCGAGTGAACACCTGCGATAGCAGCACTCATCGACTCGGTAGTACCACGCAACATATTCACATAGGGGTCATAGACAGTTTGGTTCCACTTCGAGGTCACAGCGTGGGTGAACATCTTGGCACTGCACTCGCGCTCGGGGTTGTAGGCATTAACGATGTTGGCCCACAGCAGACGGCCTGCGCGGAATTTTGCAATCTCCATAAAGTAGTTCGAACTTACTGCCAGCGAGAAACGGATAGTACGGGCGGCTTGGTCGATAGTCAGACCTGCATCCATCAGGCGTACCAGATACTCGTGACCTGCGGCCAGCGAGAAGGCCAACTCTTGAACGATGGTCGAGCCACTATTGTGGAACTCTGCGCCATTGACGGTTACGGTGCGAACGTGTTTGTAGCCCTCGGTCATCTTAACCAACTCGGCACAATACTCAAAGCACTCGGTACCGTCCTCACAGCACCATTCGCCCTTCTTCGAAAGGTCTTTGATGATGGGGTCGATAGCAAAGTTCAGGCGAACAGCCGAAGGCTCTACGCCACTTGCTTTAACCAGAGCAATTACTGCCTCTGCAATCTCACACGCCTCCGAGCCACAGATAGTAACCTCGGTAGCAGCGAAGTCGATACCTGCCAGCATAGTGGCAACATCGGCCTCGGTTTTGGGCGAGCATACGCAGAAACCGATAGAGTTTACGCCCGAAGCGAGCAGTTTGAGAGCCGTAGCATTAGCCTCAGCGGGGCATTTAACAGCCACGGTTTGGTGGATGCGCCAGTTGTTGTTTTTGCACACACCGCGCACATAGGGGAATTGACCGCTTGCGGTTCCCAGGAACTTGATGCCTTCGAGGTTTTCGGCGCGGTAGTAAGGACGAACGTTAAATCCTTCGTCGGTACGCCACACAAGTTTACGCTCATAGTCGGCACCTTTAAGGTCGGCCGTAATGACGCTCTCCCATTGTTCGGTAGTTACCGCGGGAAATTCGCCAAACAGCTTTTGTTTAGTGTTATCAGCCATAACTTAGTTTATAATTTAGGATAGTTATATTCACAAACTCCCACAAAGTTAAACATTTTTTGTGAAACCGCTAACGATTAGCCACAAAAAAAAGCCATCTCGAAGCAATATTTTTTCGGGATGGCTCAGCAGAATTTCTCTCGTGGGGTTATTTTCGAATAACGGCTATTTCGCTTGCAGGTCGGTATTCGTGCGGGACATAGGTCAGCACCTGACACACAAGAATTCCGCAGCGTGGGGCTTCGTAACACACCAACATCACATTTGAACTATCAACGCTCGGAATGCCACACGCCTCGGGGTGACGACCGGAAGCAACAGCCGAACGCAAATATTCGAGGTTTTCGTAGGCAAAATAGACTTCACGGCGTTGCATAACCTCGCCTGCGGGGGTGTAATAGGGTTGGTATTGGTGGCCCGCCACACGGACTATCAGCGTAACAAGGCCCGACAAAGCCAGCACACCGCCACACAACATAAGACCAAAACTCAGGTCCTCGGACGAAGCGCCATTACCGACAACCAACGACACTATACCGACAGCCAACAACACAGCAGGGAAAACAATGGATTTACGACGGCGCACAACAGCCCCATCGAAAATATTATATATCTCGTTATCAATATGATTCATAATTATTTAAAAGTATTTGGAGAAAGCATATGATTGCACGCTCGGGTACAACACAACAAGTCGGCCAAAACTCATCAGCCGACATATAAAACTAAACTAAAAAAACAGAAGGTATTATTGCAGATGGCTACAATCGCAGATTGTGCAGCACAACGTTACGGTCGATATGCCTACGGCTTTCGACACGTCGGCAGGCAGTCAGTAACGCTGCGCACGACATTCGACCGTCGAACACTGCCGACGCATACGAAGCCGAGCCGAAACCGGGCGTAACCGTTGGTCTGCCGCTCCACACCGAGGTTACAGTACTAGGGGTGCGGGACAGATAGTTTGCCTTGCGCGCCAACTGAATCGCCACCGAATTATCCTGGGCCTGCACAACCTCCATAGAGTTGTGCGAAACCTCATCGGCAGATATGACCTCAGAAGCATTGTTGCGTACAATCGACAAAAACGCGAACAACACACCTGCGAGCACTGATATGTAGCGTATGCAAGGCATAGTAACTAAACAATAACGTACAAAAATACAAAATTCCGCGGAAACTGCGAAACTTTCGACACCTTTTTTGTACTTTTGTGCTACTATGTACACTTCACTCAACGAATTCATCGACCGACTCGCCGAACAAGGGGAGTTGGCTGTGGTAGAGGCCAAGGCCGACCCACACTTGGAAATACGCGAAATTGCCGACCGTATGAGCAAAGCGCCCAACGGAGGAAAGGCTTTGTTGTTTCGCAACACGGGAACGGAGTTTCCGCTACTGATAAATATGTTTGGCTCGGAACGTCGTATGGCAATGGCTCTGGGTGCCGAGTCGCTTGACAGCATACCCGAGAGCATTGATTCGGTGGTACGTACGGTATTATCGCCCCGCGCAGGTTTGTGGCAGAAGGCGAAGACTGCACTGCAAGCAACCCGATGGTTACCACGCAAGAGTCGCCGACGCGGAGCGTGTCAGCAGGTGGTGTGGACAGGTGATGAGGTAGACCTCGGACGACTACCCATTCTCTTTTCGGCACCGTGCGACGGAGGGCGTTTTGTCACCCTGCCGATGGTCAATACCATAGACCCCGTAACGGGTGTTCGCAACGTAGGAATGTATCGTATGCAGGTGGTGGACCGCAACACAACAGCAATGCATTGGCAGATTCACAAAACGGGCGAACGACACTATCGAGCCTACCAGCAGGCGGGTATTCGTCGTATGCCTGTGTCGGTGTGTTTGGGTGGCGACCCTGCCTATACGTTTGCTGCCACAGCGCCTATGCCCGACGGAATGGACGAGTATTTGTTGGCCGGTTTTCTGCGCGGCAAGCCCGTGCGTTTGGTAAAGTGTCTGACCAACGACATTTATGTTCCCGAAGATTGCGACTTTGTGATTGAGGGTTGGGTCGATACCACCGAAGATAAGATGGTCGAAGGTCCTTTTGGCGACCACACGGGATTCTACTCGCTCGAAGACCGCTATCCGCTGTTCCACGTAACGGCCATAACACATCGCCACGGCGCAGTATATCCCGCCACCATTGTGGGTGTGCCGCCAATGGAGGATGCCTACATTGCCAAGGCCAGCGAGCGAATTTTCCTCGCGCCCATACGTTTGGTAATGCAACCCGAGATTCGAGATATGTGGATGCCCGAGGCGGGAGTGGCCCACAATCTGGCGATAGTATCGATTGCCGAGAGTTACAGAGGGCAGGCCCGCAAGGTGGGATTTTCGTTGTTGGGTGCAGGGCAGATGATGTTTACAAAATACCTGGCCGTGGTGCCCGACACAATGGATGTACGCAACACCGAGGCTTTGGCCGAGCGATTGCGCCGAATGGATATAACACAAGATATTCAGCGTGCATCGGGAGTATATGATGCGCTTGACCACGCAACGGCGACTCCCGGTGTGGGTGGTAAGATTGTAGCCGACCTGACCGCAGAGCGACCCGAGCGCCCCATAGCACTACCCAAAGAGTGGATCTTGTGCGGAGGTGTGGAGAGTGTGGATTGTTCGCTGGCCGAGAAGTGGGGCTTGCTTATTGTGCGTGCGCCTTATGGAACGGAGGTGGATGTCGAGAGTTTGCTCAGCAACAATGGCGTGGAGATTAACTTTGTGGCTCTGTTTGACAGCGCAACCGAGGGACTCACACCCTACGACCTATTATGGATTGCGTGTGGTGACACCGAGCCCGAGCGTGATGTACGCATTGTGGGTGCAACGATGATTGTGGATTGTCGCACCAAAGTGGACACAAAGGGTGCACCCGAGCGTTTCCCCAACATTGTAACCTCGGATGAGCAGACACGCCGAATGGTGGATAGACGTTGGGAGGAGTACGGCATTGGAGAGCCCCTACCCTCACCCTCAGACCGTCTTGCAGGATTGGTATATTCATCCAAAGCAACCGTCAAATGAAACTGCTGACACCACGCGAGTTAAAAGCCGTATTGTGGTTATTGCCACTGCTGGCTGTGGGATGCGTTATGGCGTGGAGGGCCTCGTATCCGGCGGCAAGCGATGAGCGTATTGCCACACTCGAAGCGGTGGTCGACAGTCTGGCCGAGCAAGCGCCCGAATTGACGGAGTTCGACCCCAACACCGTGGAGTTCTTTGATTTGTGTCGTATGGGATTCTCGCGCAATCAGGCGTTGAGTATCATCAAATACAGGGAGCGCGGCAAGGTATTTGAGATTCCCGAAGATTTTGCATCGTGTTATGCCGTCGACGAGAGCACCTTCAATGTTTTGCGCCCCTACATCCGCATCGGCAGCGAGTATGCACTCAAACCTTTTGAGCACAAAAACCAATCTAAAAACAAGCGCGATGACACACCCAAGCGTTCACAAGTCGTGGAGTATTTTGAGTTTATGCCCGACACGACAGGGATTGCAACCTTTGTACGCTTGGGATTCTCACCTCGTCAGGCCGAGGTTATAGTAAATTTTCGTAATGCGTGTGGAGGTTTCCATTCGGCCGAGGAGTTCGAGAGGTGTTATGTGGTGTCGGACAGCGTAGCCGAGCGTCTGCGCCCGTGGGCTAAGTATCTCGCCAAGGCCGACAGCACGCAACGTGACAGCACTCACACATCGGCCTTTCTTATCGAAATAAACAGCGCCGATTCGGCACTTCTTTGCAGTGTCCGAGGTATCGGTGCGGTGAGTGCAACGGCCATAATCGACTACCGACAAAGGCTTGGCGGATTCTACTCGGTGGAGCAATTAGCCGAGATTCCGCAGGTCACAGAGCAAAATTTTGAAAGAATTTTATCACAAATTTGGTGTGACAGTTGTGAAATTCAAAAAATTGATATTAACTTTGCGCCCGCAAGTGAGTTGTTGCGACATCCGTACCTCAACTCCAAGCAAGTAAGAAAACTATTGAAAGAAAGGCAATTGAAAGGAGGTTGGTGCTCTCAGGCAGATTTTAACAACGACAAAATCTTAGACCCGAAACAACAGGCGAAACTCGCCCCGTACCTCATTTTCAGGTGCGAAACCAACAACCAAACCGAATTTTAATTAACTTTTATAAAAAAATTACAACTATGATTATTATGCCTATCAAAGAGGGCGAGAACATCGAGCGCGCTCTCAAAAAATTCAAACGTAAATATGAGCGTACCGGCGTTCTCAAAGAGTTGCGTCGTCGCCAATACTTCACCAAACCTTCGATTGCAAAACGTGACGCTATGATGCACGCTGTTTACGTTGAGCAACTGCACCGCGAGGATGAGTAATCCCAAACAAGGCTATATATAAAACGCAAAGGGTGTTTGACCACAATGGTTAAACACCCTTTGTTATTACACACTATCGCAAAACAAAAAAAAATGGCGACCCAAAGCAGGTCGCCATTCTGATTCTCGGAATGTGTCAAGCGACACACCCTACACTAATAGTTGTTTTTCTTCTCCTCGAAGTATGCTTTGGGGTGAGCACAAGCGGGACACATCTCGGGAGCCTCCTTGCCGGTGTGGATATAACCACAGTTGCGGCATTGCCAGGTAATCTCCTCCTCGCGAACAAACACGCTACCATCCTCAACACGGCTCAACAATTTACGATAGCGATCCTCGTGACCTGCCTCAACAGTAGCAATACGGCGGAAAGTCTCGGCAATAATAGGGAAGCCTTCCTCATCGGCGATGCGTGCAAACTCGGGATAGAGTTCGGCCCACTCTTCGTTCTCGCCTGCGGCAGCGGCAGCAAGGTTCTCGGCGGTAGTACCGATTACACCTGCGGGATAGGCTGCGGTAATCTCGACCATACCACCCTCCAAGAATTTGAAGAAACGTTTGGCGTGCTCCATCTCTTGCTCGGCGGTCTCGGCAAAGATACCTGCGATTTGCTCATAGCCCTCTTTTTTGGCTACTTTGGCAAAGTATGTATAGCGGCTGCGGGCTTGGCTCTCGCCTGCAAAGGATTTCAAAAGATTTTTCTCGGTTTGTGTACCTTTAATGCTTTTCATAGTATTTTTTGTTTTTTAGGTGATTAATTCTGTTTTGCGGTGACAAAGATAAAACGTTTTTGCAAAAAATCATCAAGAGTTCGATAACGATTTTTGATGTATTTATAGGCTTTTCTTATACCCTTTGTCGAACAACACGTTAGGGATTATTCAATATCGTCGTAGCCAAAACGGCGCAACTGTCGGCTATCATCACGCCACCCCTCATCGACTTTGACAAAGAGTTCGAGGAACACCTTTTTCTGCAAAAATTTCTCCAAATCCTTGCGTGCTTCGGTACCCACCTTTTTGAGCATTGCTCCGCCACGGCCGATGATAATTCCCTTTTGAGAGGCACGGGCAACATAAATGGTTGCCGAGATGCGGTCCATTTCGGGAGTTTCGCGGTAGGCCTCAATGACTACCTCAACCGAATAGGGAACCTCCTTGGAGTAGTTTAGCAGAATTTTCTCGCGGATGATTTCCGAGGCAAAAAATCTCATCGGGCGGTCGGTCAGTGCATCCTTATCGTAATAAGGTTCGCCCTCGGGCAGGCGTTCGACAATCATCTCCATAAGGCGTGCCGTGCCAAACTCGTTTTTGGCACTTATGGGCAACACCACAGCATCGGGCAGCAGATTCTTCCAGCGCTCAACCATAACCTCCAACGACTCGGGGGTTGCCAAGTCGATTTTGTTAATCAGCACTATGGTAGGAATCTTCGAGCGGGCAATCTTGGCCAGCACCTCGGCCGAACGTTCCATAGGTCCGTCGTCGCGTGCAGCGGCCTGCTCCACAACGTCGGTCACATACAGTATAACGTCGGCATCCGACACCGCACCCGTCACCGAGCGCATCATCGACTCCTGCAACTTATAACTCGGTCGCAAGATACCCGGGGTGTCCGAGAACACGATTTGGTACTCCTCGGTATTGACAATACCCACAATGCGGTGGCGTGTGGTTTGTGCCTTATTGGTAATGATGGACATACGTTCGCCCACCAGCGCATTCATCAGCGTCGATTTACCCACATTGGGGTTGCCGATGATATTTACAAAACCCGATTTATGCATACTCTACATATGAATAGCGCAACCCAGAGCGGCTTCGGCTGCCTCCATAACGGCCTCGTTCATTGTGGGATGCGAGTGGATGGTGCGTGCAATGGTGTGAGCCGATGCGCCCATAGCCTTAGCAATGGTAGGCTCAGCAATCATCTCAGTCACGTTACCGCCCACAAAGTGTGCACCCAACAAGCGGTCGTCTGCGGCGTTGAACACCAACTTCACAAAACCGTCACGGTCACCTGCGGCCGTAGCCTTACCCGATGCGGTATAGGGGAATTTGCCAACCTTAACCTGGTAACCTGCATCCACGGCCTGTTTTTCGGTCAGGCCCACCGATGCGACCTCGGGCGAGGTATAGACGCACGACGGGATGGTTGTATAGTCGATAGGTTCGGGCGCAAGTCCGCAGATACCCTCAACACAAGCGATAGCCTCGGCCGAAGCCACGTGAGCCAGCGCAGGAGTTGCAATCAGGTCGCCAATCGCATAGACACCTTTGGCCGCAGTTTGGAACGAGCCGTCGACTTTGATTTTGTCGCGCTCAACCTCGATACCCAGAGCCTCCAAGCCCAGACCTTCGATATTGGTTTTGATACCAACGGCCGACAACACAACATCTGCCGACAGGGTTTCGGCACCTTTCTTACCCTCGACCTCAACAGCGCATTTGCCGTCAGCAACGGTTACGCCCTTCACGGCGGTCGAAGTCATAACACCGATACGCATCTTACGGAACGCACGCTCCATAGCCTTCGACACCTCCTCGTCTTCGAGCGGCATAAGGTTGGGGGCATACTCCACAACAGTAACCTTGACACCCAGCGAGGCATACAGGTAGGCAAACTCGCTACCAATAGCGCCCGAACCACACACAATCATAGTTTCGGGCAACTCTTTGAGCACCAGAGCCTCCTTGGACGAGATTACATACTTGCCGTCGATAGGCATAAAGGGCATTTCGCGCGGGCGTGCACCCGTAGCCAAGATAATACTGTCGGCCTCGATGGTTTGTTCGCCCTCAGCCGAGCGCACAACAACCTTGCCGTCGCCCGCCAGTGAGCCTTCACCCTTGATGACCTCGATTTTATTTTTGTTCATCAGGAAAGTCACACCCTAGATCATAGTCTCGGCCACGGTGCGACTACGGTCAACAATCTTTGCGGGGTCGGCCTTAACCTCACCCTCGATGTCGACACCATAGGCTGCGGCACTCTTGGCATAGTGCAACACTTGTGCGCTTTTGAGAAGTGCTTTGGTGGGGATACAGCCCCAATTAAGGCAGGTTCCACCAAGTTCGGCACGCTCCACAACGGCCACTGTTTTGCCAAGTTGCGCTGCGCGAATTGCGGCTACATAGCCACCGGGGCCACTGCCGACTACGATGATGTCGTATTTCATTATATCTTCTTTGTTTAAAGTTATACTCTATTTTGTTTCGGTCACACGAAGTATGCCGTTCTTGTCGCTCTCGGCAACGGCACGTTTCCAAGCCTCGCCATAGCCCTCGAAGATGATGTCGCCGGGGATACGAGGATCGTGGCCGTTATCCTTAAAGCCTTTGGCTGTTTCGGCCTTGATGTTGCCGTCAACATATTTCACCAACAGGTACTCGTCCATATCCTGCCAACGCTCGAACAACTCTTCGGCAGTGCGGGTCGAGTAAGCGGTCACATATTTAACAGCGGTCTTGGGATTACGCTCATATTTGGCTTTGGCTTTGGCATCAATCTTGGCAAGTTCGGCGATGCGGGCATTCTCCCACTCGTCAATCACCTTACGGATGTCGGCGGCCATACGGTTGTAGCGCATATAGGCAAAGTTGGCAACACGGTTAACCAACCAGAAAGCCGACTCGTCGGAATACTCCAACATCGAGCCATTCTCCTCGCTGAAACACCAAGGCACCTCGGTAGTACCGCAATATATAGGAGTCAGGGGCGAAGTTGCGGCATCGTCCACACCAAACCACAGAACACCACCCACGGGGTCGGGCAACCATTTACGCGATTGTGCCACAAACCAGAAACCGGTCTGTTGGGTAGCGGTTGCGCGTTCGTTCAGATACTCCACGCCGTCCACCTCGAAGTGCATCGGGCGCCAGCGATAGGCCAGGCCAACACCACCGGTACCTGCATCCTCGTCGCGGGTCATATCCATAGGGGTATCCTCGTAGTGGTCGCGCATACAATCCATAGTCTGTTTGAGCGAAACTTTGCTATCGGGTTTAATCCACAGGGGCATACGGTTGTGGGGGTTGCGTCCCATAGCATAGTCAAGGTATTTGTCCATACCCGAAGCCACGCGATTATAAAAACTCCACACGCGAGCCTCACAAGCACGCATTGCGCCAAAATCGAGCGGAGCGTAGGCATCCGAGAAACTGAAATCATCGTCCGAGCCCTCGTAGTAGCCCATCTCGCGTGCAAACGAAATCACATCGGGAGCATACAGGCAGTTGTCGGGGTCGTTCTTGGGGAAGGTGGTGATACGCGCTTGGTTGGCGTGGGCACACACCATACCGTCGGGGATTCGTTGGGCAACCCACACGATACCTTTGTCGCGCTCGCCCTTGCCGATAAGTTCCATAATCCAAGCCTCGTCGGTGTCGGCAATCGAGAACGACTCGCCACTCGAAGCGTAGCCATAGGTATTGGCCAACTCCACAATCACCTTAATGGCCTCACGTGCGGTACGCGCTCTTTGCAAAGCCACATAAATCAGCGAGCCATAATCCATAACGCCTTTGCCCGTTTCGAGTTCGGGGCGACCACCAAAGGTAGTCTCGGCGATGATGAGTTGGTGTTCGTTCATATTACCAACGGTCGAATAGGTCACGGGAGCCTGAGGAATAAGACCCAGGTAGCGTCCCGTATCCCACTCGTGGATTTTAATCATATCGCCTGCACGCCACTTGCCTGTGGTGTTGTATTTGTAGAGTGCTCCGTAGAGTTGGTGCGAGTCTGCCGAGTAGCTAATCATATTGCTGCCGTCGGTCGAAGCTCCGCGCGTAATGATGAAGTTGGTACACGCCAAAGCCGATTCAAAGGCTATCAACGCACACACAAGAGTAAGGATTCTTTTCATAATATTTCTTTAAATAAGTATTAGTCTGACTACAAATGTACAAATTATTTGTGTAACTTTGAGCCACCAAACAACTTTTTTAGCGTTTATGTCAGTCACAACCGAAATAAAACGTCTACACGACGAGTTACCCGAGAGCGTAACCCTTGTGGCCGTCTCCAAAACACACCCCGCCGAGGCCATTGCCGAAGCCTACGAGGCCGGACAGCGAATCTTTGGCGAAAGCCGCCCACAAGAGTTGCGTGCCAAGTGGGAGTGTCTGCCCCAAGACATTGAGTGGCATATGATAGGACACTTGCAGACCAACAAGGTGCGTATGATTGCCCCCTTTGTAGCGCTTATTCATTCGGTGGATTCGCTGCGACTATTGAGAGTCATTGACTCCGAAGCACGACGCATCAACAAGGTGATAGATGTGCTGTTGGAGGTACACATCTCGGCCGAAGAGAGCAAAGAGGGGTGGAATCCTGCCGAACTCGAAGAGTGTATCAATCAGGGTGAATGGCGCGAAATGTCGGGAGTGCGAATCCGCGGATTGATGTGTGTGGCAACCAACACCGACGACACAGGGGTTGTGCGTGGTGATTTTTGCGCTATGCACGAGTTGTTTTTGCGCTACCGCGAGGTGTTCGGCTCGGAGTTTGACACCCTTTCGATGGGTATGTCGGATGACTACACCGATGCTATCGCCTGCGGCTCAACTATGGTCCGCATCGGCAGCACAATCTTCGGCAACCGCTACTACCCTCCCCGCGCATAAACTACCCAACATAGACTATCAAAGGTGCTCAAAATAAACACCTTTGATAGTTTATGCGGCTAATGATAAAGTGATTTTACTTGCCGATGCAGTGTGAAAATAGCATTGATAATCAATGAGTTGCAGAGTTCAGGCCGAAATAAGGTAGATAATTGTGCCATTCTATTATAGTAAATGCACACTTCTCTGATTTTCTGCTCGGAGCCCTAATCCAAGTACAAAGATAATAAAATTTCATGGAAAATTGTGTTAAAAGGTGTATAAATAAAGATTCCCTGTTTGAAGCATTTTTGCTCACTAGGGTATATAATTTACTTTTTATTTAGGAAAGTGCAGATGGTATTTCATAGTGCCATTTGACTATGTTTCTTTATCACAAAAACACAAGTCAAAATGCCACAAAAAAGCAAGATGGAACTAATTGAGTTAATAGGATAAAAACAACTCGTGAGGTTCGCTCACGAGTTGTTTAACTTTATTTAGTGCCATTTCAAAGTGCCAAAATGGCACTTTGAAATAATAATCGAATGTATATTGAGGGTATTAAATTTTACTTCACTTTGCTCTAAGTTTTTCTAACAACTCTTTATCTGCAGGTAGCCATTCCACATTGTTAAGAGTTTCAGTTGTCAGCCAACGAGCCGATTTATGTTCTCGCAACTCTATCTCACCTGATGCGACACTGCATAAATAGCAATGCATCGTCAAGTGGAACGATGGATAATCATATTCAGTTGTGCAGAGAAACTTATCAAGGGTTATATCTATTCCAAGGTCATCCTGGATTTCGCGTTGAAGCGCATCTTCGGAACTTTCGCCTGGTTCAATCTTACCGCCTGGAAACTCCCACATCCCCTCAAACTCGCCATATCCGCGCTGCGTGGCAAAGTAGGCTCCATCACGATACAGTATCGCAGCAACAACCTCTATTTTCTTCATTATTAAATAGCCTTTAAATATTTAGCCATTGCCGGCTGTTGAAGTTTCCACTTAACATTCATTGGGAAGTCATCGTGCGATGAAACATAGTCCACTAAACCGAAACAATGGAATGGAGAGGTATTGCCAAATCCATCCTTCTTCTCCTCGCGTACAAAGAGAATGATTTTATTCTTTGTTTGTGCCTGTTCCGTATAACGACGACCGCCATTGTTGTTATGCGAGTCGGTGTTTTGTGATTGCCAATGGAAGTACTCCTCGTTGATTAGGTAGTCGTTGTATTGCGTTGAAGGTAAGAAATCTTTATTGGACTTATTTAATGTAA
>JAFTYJ010000067.1 GCA_017464745.1 Rikenellaceae bacterium
ATGAAATTTGTTATAAATGTATTGATATCCTAAATAAAACACAATATGATATGGTTTTATTCTCATATCAATATTTAGATAATGATTCAAGTGTAATAACAAAGGGATATGATTATTCCAACATTAAACAATCATCTAATAAAATACATTTGATCGAACAACTTATAACTAGTGGCATCTTTCCAACTAGTCCTTGTTATCGTATCATTAATAGAGCCTTTTTAATTAATAACAATATATTTTTTAAAGAAGAAACGATTGGTGAAGACATCTTATGGTTCATTAAAATTCTTAAACATATAACAAACTTTACATTATTTAATAACGCTTGTTATATTTATCGTAAAAACATCAGCACTTCTGTCACAGGAAATTCTAATATAAAAAAATGTTTTAATCATTTACAAATAATAATTGATTCTTGTAACGAGATTTTATCACTTACAACAAACAGTAGGCTTAAAGAGACGTTATTATCTGCAATTTCTTATCAATTATGTATATTAATTGCAAATGCTCACCCATTTATAAATCAAAACGCAGAACTTAAACGACAGATAAAAGAACTCACATGGTTATTAAATTATCATAAATTTCCAAAGATTAAATACATTTCTTATATATATAAACTATTAGGATATAATATATTATCTAGTATACTTCACTTTTATTTAAGGCATCACGCAAAAAGTATATATTAAACTATGCCCCAAAAACTAATACGAATGACAACCATAGATGGTAGTCTGGATGGGTTACTAAAAGGGCAACTCCGGTTCTTGGCCAAACATTTTGAGGTTATCGGAGTAGCAAATGACTCGGGCCGACTCGAAAAAGTTGCACAACGAGAAGGTATTCGAACTATCGGAGTACCTATGCATCGCGAAATCAGTTTGTGGGCAGATTGCAAATCGTTGTGGAATCTGATAAAACTTTTTCGTAAGGAGCGTCCACACATTGTACACGTCAATACCCCCAAGGCGAGCCTGCTCGGTATGGTTGCAGCCTGGGTTTGCCGCGTTCCACATCGCATCTATTATGTCACGGGATTGCGTTTCGAAACCACCCACGGCATATTGCGTTTTATACTCAAAACGATGGAGCGTATTACCTGCTTGTGCGCCAACAAGGTTATCCCCGAGGGCGACGGTGTAAAAGCTACACTCCTACGCGAAAATATCACACGCAAACCGATGCAAAAAATCCTCAACGGCAACATCAACGGCATAGACCTACAACACTTTGACCGTACGGAAGAGGTTATGCAGGCCGCCGAGAATATTCGCCAAGGTTCCAAAGATTTTACGTTTATTTTCATCGGTCGTATGGTACGTGACAAAGGTATCAACGAGTTGGTCTCGGCATTCGACCGCCTAACGGAGCAATACAGTGATGTGAAATTGCTACTTGTGGGAAAATTCGAAGATGAACTTGACCCTGTGTTACCACAAACCAAAGAGCGAATCGAGAATAATCCGAAGATTGAGTTTGTGGGTTATCAAAGCGATGTTCGCCCTTTCTTAGCGGCTTCGGACGTTGCTGTGTTGCCTAGTTATCGCGAAGGTTTCCCCAACGTGATTATTCAGGCCGGCGCAATGGGTTTGGCACAAATCGTAACCGATATCAACGGTTGTAACGAAGTGGTTATCAATGGTCGTAACGGACTTATCATCCCCAAGCAAGATGAGCAGGCGCTATATAACGCAATGCTTCAACTTGTTGGCGACAGAGCCCTGACCTCACAGATGACAACCGAGGCGCGAGAGTTAATAGCATCACGTTATGACCAACAAGACCTATGGCAGGCCGTTTTGGAGATGTATCAACAATTAGACTAAACCATAACGCATATGTACAAACATTTTTTTAAGCGTTTTTTTGATTTTTGGATTGCGCTGACGGCGTTGTTGGTGCTGTGGCCCGTGCTGTTAATTATTACAGTTTGGCTGCACTTTGCCAATAAGGGCGCGGGAGCATTCTTCACCCAGGAGCGTCCGGGTAAAGATGGCAAAATATTCAAACTACTGAAATTCAAATCGATGACCGACGAGCGTGATGCCGAGGGCAATCTCCTGCCCGATGCCCAACGCCTAACCAAAGTAGGTCGCTTTGTACGCTCAACTTCGATTGATGAGTTGCCTCAGTTGGTGAATGTTCTCAAAGGCGATATGGCACTCATCGGTCCTCGCCCGCTGTTGGTGCAATATCTGCCGTTATATAGTCCCGAGCAGGCTCGCCGTCACGAGGTTCGCCCCGGAATTACAGGCTGGGCGCAGGTGAATGGTCGCAATGCTATCTCGTGGGCCGAGAAATTCAAGTTGGATGTATGGTATGTAGACAATTGTTCGCTTGTAACCGACATCCGCATTATATTTATAACAATCAAAAAGGTTCTCTGTCGTGCCGACATCTCGCAAGAGGGTCAAGCCACTATGGAGGCCTTCAACGGAAATAACTAAAAGAGTATGTATCTGTACGGAGCGAGTGGACACGCCAAGGTTATAATCGAGATTTTGGAGGCCTGTGGCACTGCGATAGACGGTTTGTGGGATGATTACACCTCGCGCACCGAGTTGCTGGGCTACCCTGTTAAACGTTATAACGGTGAGAGCAACCCCACTATAATAAGCATCGGAAACAACCAAATTCGCCAACGTATTGCATCGCAATTGGAATGCGAATGGGGATGTGCAGTGCACCCAAGTGCAATAGTATCGAAAAGAGCACAAATTGGTTGTGGAACAGTAGTAATGCACGGAGCCATAATACAGGCTGATGCCAAGATTGGCCAACACGCCATAATCAATACGGGTGCGACTATCGACCACGAGTGTGTGGTTGGTGATTTTGCACATATTTCGCCTAACGCTACGTTGTGCGGTAATGTTACCGTAGGCGAAGGTACGCATATTGGAGCAGGTGCTGTGGTTATTCCGGGGATAACGATTGGTAAATGGAGTACCATCGGCGCGGGAGCGGTCGTAATCAATGATGTACCCGACAATGTTGTGGTTGTGGGTAATCCTGCTAAATTGATAAATAACAACACTAAATAACAATGAGTGAGCGAATATATCTCTGTTTGGCGCATATGTCGGGCAGGGAACAAGAGTTTATTAAGGAGGCGTTTGACACCAATTGGGTCGTGCCTCTGGGACCTAATGTCAATGGGTTTGAGGCCGATTTGGAGGCTTTTGTTGGCGAAAACAAGAATGTTGTGGCTCTGTCGGCAGGCACGGCAGCGGTACATCTTGCACTTCTCGCCTGCGGTGTGGGGCCGGGTGACGAGGTGATTTGTCAGTCGATGACGTTCTGCGCTTCGGCCAATCCTATAACCTATTTGGGTGCAACTCCCGTTTTTGTGGATTCGGAGCGCGACACCTGGAACATCGACCCCGAGCTAATGGAGCAGGCTATCAAAGACCGTATTGCCAAAACGGGACGCAAGCCCAAAGCCATTGTTCCGGTCTATCTGTACGGTATGCCCGCACGCATCGATGAGATTATGGCGGTGGCTGCCAAGTACGAAATACCCGTGGTGGAGGATGCTGCCGAGGCTTTCGGCTCGATGTATAAGGGTCGTGTTTGCGGAACTTTCGGGCAGTATGGCGTGTTGTCGTTCAATGGCAATAAAATGATTACCACCTCGGGAGGCGGTGCGCTGATTTGTCCCGACGAGCAGACCAAGCGCGAGATTATGTTCTATGCAACTCAGGCCCGCGAGTCGTATCCCTACTATCAGCACGAGCACATTGGCTACAACTACCGAATGTCGAACATCTGCGCAGGTATCGGTCGCGGCCAAATGACCATTGCCGACGAGCATATTGCCCACCATCGCCACACCTATGCTCTCTACAAGGAGTTGTTGGCTGATGTTGAGGGTATAAGCCTGCACGGCAACCCGTCGGAGGAGTACGATAGCAACTTCTGGCTCAACACAATCCTACTCGACCCGTCGTTGGAGGTTGTAGGCCAAGAGAGTGCTTACGACACGGCTGTAACAGGAACGGTGGGAGGTGCCGCAGGCGTAGCCCACGCAGCAGAGTCGCTACACACGGAGTGTGAACCCAACGCCAATGTCGAGGCTATGCGTCTGGCTTTGGATGCCGAGGGTATTGAGTCGCGTCCGCTATGGAAACCTATGCACTGCCAACCGGTGTTTGCTTCGGCTCCGAGTTATGTCAATGGCGTAAGCGAGGAGTTGTTTGCCAAGGGTCTGTGTCTGCCCAGCGGTCCGTGTGTTACGGACGAGCAGATTCGCTCTATTGTGGAGTGCATCAAACGCAGTATCCGCCGATAGGTGCACACACCACCCAAAACACGCGAGGGCTGCCCCTATTCGGGCAACCCTCGCGTGTTTTTCGACAGAACTAACCGAGTATTTGAGGCATTTGGAGTAGTTATTGCGTGTAAAATGTCGGGTGGTACAAAAAAATTTGTATCTTTGAGGACAATAAACCAGCCTGGGAGGAGCCGTCTTTGGGGGCAACCTTCCGAAAATAACACTCCGAACGATGAATTACATTGAACTCAACATCCGCTGCACCGACGAGATGGCCGAAATTCTGACGGCCGAATTGGCAGAGTTTCCGTTTGACAGTTTCGCCACCGAGCCCGACACGCTCAAAGCCTACATACCTCACGAACGCCTGGCCGACTGCCACGACCGAGTGGAGGCAATGCTGGCCGACTATGGTGTGGGGGAACACCGCTATATAGCAATCGAAACGCAGAATTGGAACGCCCTGTGGGAGAGCAACTTTCCGCCCGTAGAGGTGGATGGTGTGGTTGCTATTCGTGCGCCATTTCACGCCCCCTACCCCGACTATCGTCACGATATTGTGATTACACCCAAGATGTCGTTTGGAACGGGTCACCACGCCACAACCTTTTTAATGAGCCGAGCCACCGCTGCGCGTGATTTCGGAGGCAAACGAGTGCTTGATATGGGTAGCGGCACGGGAGTTTTGGCTATCATAGCCGCACGTTGCGGAGCCGAGGCTGTGGACGCTGTGGATATTGACGATTGGGCCTACGAAAACAGCATCGAGAACTGCCGCGAGAATGGTGTGGCCGAGCGTGTGACCTCGATTTTGGGCGATGTTCGTGCAATTCACGGCAAACACTACGATACAATCCTTGCCAACATCAATCGCAACATTCTGCTGAGCGATATGCCCGCCTATGTCGAGAGTCTGAACGAGGGTGGCGAACTCATTATGAGCGGTATTTTGGAGTGCGACATCGACACCATTCGCGCAAGAGCCGAGCAGTTGGGACTGCAATTTGTGGCGAGCGACCTGAAAGACGGTTGGGCTGCTGTGGTTACAAAAAAGGCCTAAAACTGAACGGTATCTCAAATATTTTGCTAAATTTGCATTATAAAGATTCATTTCTGATGACACAAGATAACAAACTCACCATCCTCAACCTGGCCAAACAGACTATGAACTCCGAGGCCGATGCGCTCAAACACACCGCATCGAAACTCGATAGCAATTTCACCGAGGCTGTGGAGGCCATCCTCTCGTGCAAAGGCAAACTCATCGTTACGGGTATGGGTAAATCGGGCCTTGTGGGACGCAAAATCGCGGCTACACTGGCCAGCACGGGAACTCCGAGTTACTATATGCACCCCGGCGAAGCGTTCCACGGCGATTTGGGTACAATCTCTCAGGGCGATGTGATACTTGCAATTTCGTATTCGGGCGAGACCGAGGAGGTGTTGCGTATTGTTCCGTTCATTACGCAGAATGGCAACACGCTGATTTCGATGACGGGCAACCCCGCCTCGTCGTTGGCTCGTCACAGCCACATCCACCTGGATATTGCCGTCGAAAGCGAGGCCTGCATCCTGCATCTGGCTCCGACCACCTCGACTACCGTACAGATGGCTATGGGTGATGCGTTGGCAGTCACACTGATGAAGATGCGCAACTTCCAAGCCGTGGATTTTGCAAAATTCCACCCCGGAGGTTCGTTGGGTCGCCGACTGCTGCTCAACGTGGGCAACCTGATGCGTAGCGAGGAACTCCCGATTGTTTCGACCACCTGCAACACCACGGATATGATTCACACTATGAGCCGTGGCCGTTTGGGTATGGTTATCATCTGCGACGAGGGCGGCACTGTGGTAGGTATTGTTACCGATGGCGATATGCGCCGTGCAATGGAGGAGCACAAAGAGGACTTCTTCAAAATCACAGCACTCGACATCGCAACCCGCAATCCCAAATTCATCACTCCCGAGGCCAAACTTATCGAAGCCGAGAAGATGATGACCGACAATAAAATCACCTCGCTGTTGGTTGCCGACACCGAAGGCCGCTTGCAGGGTGTGATTCAAATCTACGACCTCAAAATCTAATTCACCAAAGCCGAGCGTATGCGTTTTGAGAGGTGCGAAATCGAGGGTGTGGTGTTGATTCACCCGCAGGTGTGGGGCGATAGCCGCGGATACTTTTTTGAGAGTTTCCGTAGCGAGGAGTTCTGCCGCGAGGTGTGCAACCGTCCATTCGTACAAGAGAACCAATCCTTGTCGCACCGAGGTGTTGTGCGCGGTCTGCACTTCCAACGTGGCGCAGCAGCACAGGCCAAACTCGTCAGAGTAACCCTCGGCCACATTCGCGATGTGGTAGTTGACTTACGCAAGGACTCACCCTCTTTCGGCCGTTGGGCCGCCTTCGAACTTGACGACCAAACCCACACCCAACTCTACATCCCCCGTGGCTTGGCCCACGGATTTGCGGTGATGAGCGATGTGGCGGTGGTGCAGTATAAGTGCGATGCCGAGTACGCTCCCGAGGAGGAGAGTGGAGTGCTGTGGTGTGACCCGACGCTGAATATTGATTGGGGAATTTCGCCAGCCGAGGCTATGGTGTCGGACAAGGACCAGAAGTGGCCGCAATGGCAGGAGTGCTATAAATTTTAATCTTACGATATACTTTAAGGTATGCATCCAATGATTGATGTACATACCCACACGCCACGCGGCTGTGCCATAGAGTTACGCGCTGTGCAGACACCCTCAGAGGCAGAAGGCTTCTGTTCCGTGGGGTTGCATCCGTGGCGGGTTGGCAAATTGAGCGACCAACAGATTGCCGAAGAGTTGGAGATGGTTGCCAAAGCCGAGAGTGCGGCCGTGGGAGAGTGCGGAATTGACGCTCTGCGAGGTGGGTCTGGGGAACGACAACGAGAGGTGTTTGCCGCACAGGTCGAGATTGCCAAACAGAGAGGACTACCACTAATCATACACTCGGTACGCTCGTTTGAGGAGTGTATGGCAGTGTTGCGCGGGCACGACCTTGCGGGGGTGGTATTTCACTCGTGGGTAGGCTCTGACGAACAGGCCGCAAAGGCTATCAATCGAGGTTATACATTGTCGGTCGGGCCCCGAAGTTTGGCTTCGAGCCGCACAGCCGAATCATTGCGCACGATTGCAGATGAGGCACTGCTGGTCGAAACCGACGACAGCGACATCACAATAGAAACTATATACGAACAATTAGCCGAGTTGCGCGGAACGACCACCGACCAACTACGCGCAACAATATATCGAAACTTCACACGAATATGGCCGAGTGGATGGAACGCACCGAGTTGTTGCTCGGAGCCGAGAAATTAGATAAAATTCGAAATGCTCACGTTCTGGTTGTGGGCTTGGGTGGTGTAGGAGCCTACGCCGCCGAGATGATAGTCCGCGCAGGAGTGGGTCGGATGACGATTGCCGACAGCGACGCGGTGGGCACAAGCAACATAAACCGCCAATTGGTGGCCCTGCACTCGACCGTTGGACGTGCCAAGAGCAGTGTGCTGGCCGAACGCCTGCGCGACATAAATCCCGAGTTGGAACTCACGGTCGTGGAACGTTATATCCGCGACGAGGTGACCGACGAGTTGCTGGACTCGGCGCATTTTGACTTTGTGGTGGATGCCATCGACACCCTCTCGCCCAAAGCAGCACTCATTCAGTCGTCGATGCAACGCGGCTATCCCGTGGTGAGTTCGATGGGTGCAGGGGCCAAGACCGACCCCACACAGGTCGAAATCACCGACATCGGTCGCTCACACCACTGCCCGCTTGCCCATATGCTGCGCAAACGCCTGCACAAGATGGGAATCCGCAGCGGTTTTTGGGCCGTTTTCTCGCCCGAGAAGGTACGCGAAGGGGCGATGATTCTGTGTGAGGAGACCAACAAAAAATCCAACGTGGGCACCATTTCGTATATGCCTGCGGTGTTTGGCTGTGCGTGCGCCAGCGTGGTGGTACGCGGACTTATTGGTGAGATGGAATGATTGACAGGTGGCGCACATACCTAACAAGCGAAAAACGATACTCCCCACTGACGATACGCAACTATATGGGCGACGTGAGTGAGTTCCTCAATATGTGCGGTATCGCCCCCGAGGAGTTTGCTCCCAAGGAGATTGACCGCGAAATGATACGCGGCTGGATTATGGCTCTGAGCAAACACAAAAATTCACACGGCAAAAGCCTCAGTGCAGCCAGCATCAACCGCCGAATGAGTTCAATCAAATCACTTTTCGGATGGATGTTGCATCAGGGAATAATCGACAAAGACCCCACAGTGGGTGTGCATCGTCTGAAAACATCATCACGCCTGCCAAGTTATGTCAGCGAGGAACAGATGGGGCGCGCTGTGGAAAGGCTCTCGGAAGAGTTGAGCGACGAGAATGGTTTTGTGGTCAAACGCAACGCCCTTATAGTACTGATGTTCTATGGCTTAGGTATTCGCCGTACGGAGTTGTACGGATTGAACCGCGACGACCTGACCCCCTCGATGGACCGTCTGCGCATCCGAGGAAAGGGTGGGAAAGAGCGCACCGTGCCCGTACTACGAATAGTGGCCGAGCATATTCAGGACTATTTAGATGAAATTTCTCGCTCGGAAATTTGCATAATTGACCAAAAAGCACTAATTTTATCGTTGAAAGGTGAGAGATTATCCTCACACTCCATATACTGCATCGTCCGACGCGAGTTGCAGCGTATGGGGGTCAAGGGCAAACAGAGTCCGCACGTTCTTCGTCATACCTTTGCCACACACCTGATGAACCACGGCGGCGATATGCGCAAGATTCAGGAGTTGATGGGCCACTCGTCGTTGCGTTCGACACAGGTCTACACCCACAACTCTATCGGCTCACTGCAACAAATCTACGACAAGGCTCATCCGCGTGGCAAACGGAACAAAAATTGCGGCTCCACAACCAAGAACTAACCAATCGCACTCCGAAGTTAGGATGGCGACAACAATTATAGGAGGACAAACTATGAACGTTGAAATTCAATCCGTAAAGTTTGATGCTGACAAGAAGCTTGTCGAATTCGTAGAGAAGAAAATAACCAAACTCGACAAATTTGCCGAGAAAGCAGTAGCCGTGAAGGTTGTTATGAAACTCGACAAAGACCACGAGAAAGGAAACAAAGTAGTAACTATAACACTTGCAATGCCCGGCGAAGACCTGGTGGCCGAAAACCGCTGCAAAACTTTTGAAGAGGCTGTGGATTTGTCGATTGACGCGCTCAAACGACAACTTGACAAGTATAAAGAGAAGGTGGCGAAATAAACTCACACCACTCCCCAAAAGGAGGGCTGTTCGATTAATCGAACAGCCTTTTTTGTTATGTATAACAAAATTCGTATCTTTATGGCACTAAACTAAGCCTACCCTCTGTATGAAACGAAGACTGTTTACCCTGCTGGCAATGTGTCTGATATGCTCGGCAGCCTCGGCTGTCGGCACTATACGAATCGACCGTCCGACAACCACAAGCGACAAGATGGTTCAAACGCTGTTTGCCAAGAGTCGCACACTCCCCTTCTCATTTATGCTCGACGGCGTTTCGTCCGAGCAGTTTATCCACACTTGGAGCCGACAATTGGTGAATGCGGAGGCTACCGAAACCAACACCAAACGTTGGGACCTGCTGCTGACCTCTCCCGACAAACGACTCAGCCTACGCTGCGAGATTGTTGCCTACACCGACTTTTCGGCCGTGGAGTGGACGCTATTTGTGAAGAACAACGACACCAGCAACTCGGCACAATTCACCAACATCAACGCCGCCGACATTCGCATTTCGGACGATGCGGCCGAGGGATATACACTCTATACCGCACAGGGTTGTCACGCCATTGACCGCGACTTCCACCTGCTGAGAACCGACATCAAGAGCGACACCACCTATCGCCACGTGCCTACGGGAGGTCGCCCATCATCCAAAACGGCTTTCCCATTCTATAACGTCACCAACAAGGCGGGCAACCACGGAGTGTTCTTCTCGCTGGGATGGACGGGTAATTGGTTTGCCGAGTGGGAGCAAAATGACAAAGGACTGAATGTCTGCGCAGGTATGCCGGGTGTGGATTTATTCCTCTATCCGGGCGAGGAGATTCGCACTCCCCGCGTGTCGGTGTTGCTGTGGCAGGGCACAAGCCGAATTGACGGCAATAACGCTTTCCGTCGCTTTGTGGTGGCCCATCACTCACCCCGCGATAGTCAAGGCGAATTGATTACTCCCCCGTTGTGCGCAGGTTTTGACTATGGCGACCCCGCACCGTGTGGCGAGTACGAGAGTTTCACGGAGTTGCTGGCACGCGCAACCATTGAGCGTCACCGCAACTTCGGTATCTTGCCCGAAATATTCTGGCTCGATGCGGGTTGGTACCACGGCAACAATGCACCTCTCTCGCGTGAGCAAGGTCGCAGTTGGTACACCACGGCAGGCAGTTGGGTGGCCGACACGACACGTTTCCCGAGGGGTCTGCGCCCTATTGCAGATGAGGTACACCGCGTGGGTGCCGAATTTATGGTGTGGTTTGAACCCGAAAGGGTCTATGTAGGCTCGTTGTGGGAGCAACAACTGCCCGCCGAGTGGCTGCTCGCATCGTCTAAGTCGGGTAAGCACCGTCTGCTCAACATCGGAAACCCCGAGGCGTGCGACTTTTTGTGCAAGTATATGGGTGACTTCTTCGAGGAGAACGGCATCGACCACTATCGTCAGGACTTCAACATCAACCCCGACACCTTCTGGGCCGAAGCCGACTCGGTGGGTCGTCGCGGAATAACCGAAATACACTATGTGCAGGGGCTGTATCGCTATTGGGACTACCTGCGTGAGCGTTTCCCAGATATGCTGATTGACAACTGTTCGAGTGGCGGCCGACGCTTCGACATCGAAACCATTTCGCGCTCCATACCCCTGTGGCGCACCGACTGCCACTACGGAGAGCCCACCTGCCAGCAGTGCCACGAGTACGGATTGAGCCAATTCCTACCTATGCACGGAACGGGAATCTACTACGCCGACCGCTATTGCGCACGTTCGGGAATGAGCAGTGCCTATGCGTGGTTTGGCGAGGTGTTCAGCCGCAAGAACTCGGTGCCCGACCTGCGCCACCTGATGGCTACCTACCGTGAATTAAGAGGTTACTATCTGAAAGATTTCTATCCGTTGAGTGGCGACGGTGATATTACGGGCAAAGATAAGTGGGTGGCTTGGCAATTCCACGACTCAGAACTCAACTCGGGTATTATTCAGGCATTCCGACGTGACGAGGCTCCGGAGGTGTCGATTATGGTACATCTTGGCGGAGTTGATGCCGACACGCTCTATGACATCTACAACGAGGACAACAAAATTACCGTTCAACGCACGGGACAGCAACTCCTCGAAGGGCTGAAACTCAACCTCCCCTCACCTCGCACCTCACTGTTATTGCGCTACAAACCCGCCGAATAGCGAATGAGAGTTGCAACTTTCGGCAAAAAACCATACCTTTGAAAACTATAAATTTGAGATACATACTATGGAACACGTTAAATGTTTGATTATAGGCAGCGGCCCCGCAGGCTATACGGCTGCCATCTACGCCTCGCGCGCCAACCTCTCGCCCGTACTCTATGAGGGTATCGAGCCGGGAGGACAACTCACCACAACCACCGAGGTCGAGAACTTCCCCGGCTACCCCGACGGAGTGCTTGGTACGGTTATGATGGACGATATGAAACGTCAAGCCCAAAAGTTCGGTGCCGACATCCGCTTTGGTGTTGTCAGTGCCCTCGAACTCGGCGAGCGTCCCTTCAAGGCAACCATCGACGGAACGACCACCATCACTGCCGACAGCGTGATTATCGCCACGGGTGCTACGGCCAAATACCTGGGTCTGCCCGGTGAGCAGAAGTTCCGCGGAATGGGTGTGAGCGCGTGCGCAACATGCGACGGATTCTTCTACCGCGGCAAGGATGTGGCCGTTGTTGGTGGTGGCGACACCGCGTGCGAAGAGGCAACCTACTTGGCATCCATCTGCCGTAAGGTCTATATGATTGTTCGCAAACCCTATCTGCGTGCCTCGGAGGCTATGCAGACAAGGGTACGCAATACCCCCAACATTGAGGTGCTGTGGGAACACAACACGGTGGATGTGCTGGGTGACGAGGACGGCGTAACGGGTGCTCTGTTGCGTTCGGCCGACGGCACTGAGCGCACAATCGACATTATGGGATTCTTCCTTGCCATCGGCCATACCCCCGTAACCGACTTGGTAAAGGGTCAAGTGGAGTTGGACGAGCAGGGTTATATCAAGACCATTCCCGGCACAAGCCGTACCAATATCGAGGGTGTGTTTGCCGCAGGTGACGTACGTGACCCACACTATCGCCAAGCCATTGTTGCCGCCGCCAGCGGATGTATTGCGGCTCTGGATTGCGAACGTTTTTTGTTGAAATAACACCTTGAAACCGTTTTACGACATAGGCCCCGAGGAGTTCGAGAGTTGTGCATTGGAGTTGTTTCGCTACCAAGCCAACAGGTGCGCCCCCTATGCCGAGTGGGTCAGACTTATGGGCGTAGAGCCCGCAGAGGTTGAACGCTTGGAGCAGATTCCGTTTGTGCCCGTTGAGTTGTTCAAGACGCAACGATTCTACTCGGCCGACGGCGAGCCTGCCAAGGTGTTCACAAGCAGCAACACGGGTGGCACAACTCCGTCACGTCACTACATGGCCTCGTTGGAGAACTACGAGGAGGCCTTTGTGCGCGGATGGGAACACTTCTATGGTGATGTCGATAAGTGGAGTTTCTATGGACTGTTGCCTTCGTACTTGGAGCGCGACGGCTCGTCGTTGATTTATATGGTCGACGGATTGATTCGCAGGGGACGCGGAGGGGGATTCTATCTGTATGACCACGACAAATTGCTATCCGACGTGGCGGCCGATAGTGGGCCAAAGGTGCTGATAGGTGTGACCTACGCTCTGCTCGATTTGGCCGAGAGGTGCCCCGATTTGAAGGGCTGCATAGTAATGGAGACGGGCGGAATGAAGGGCAAACGCAAGGAACTAAGCAAAAGTGAACTACACGAGGTGCTGACCAAGAGTTTCGGCATTGAGTGTATTCACTCCGAGTACGGAATGGCCGAACTGACCTCGCAGGCATACAGCACGGGGGAAGGGGTTTTCCGCACGCCCGATTGGATGCGAGTATTGGTGCGCGACACAGCCGACCCGACAGCCATAAGCCGCCGTGGACGCGGAGGTATCAACATCATAGACTTGGCCAGCCGCGACAGCGTGGCATTCATCGCCACGGGTGACGTGGGAACAGTGACCGAGGACGGAAGTTTCACTATCGACGGGCGCATAGCCCACAGCGACATCAGAGGATGTAACCTGCTTGTACAACAATGAATACACAGTACGACATAGATTTTGTCATCACCTGGGTAGATGGCTCCGACCCTGCGTGGCAACAGGCTTTCCGTCGCCATTGCACACCCGACGGCACCGAGAACACATCTCCCATACGCTATCGCGATTGGGACACTCTGCGCCATTGGTTTCGTGCGGTGGAAAACTACGCTCCGTGGGTGCGCAAAATTCACTTTGTGACGTGGGGACACCTGCCCGAATGGCTCGACACCTCGCATCCCAAACTGAATATCGTGCGCCACGAGGATTACATCCCCGAGGAGTATCTGCCAACGTTTGCTTCGCGCCCCATAGAACTCAACCTGCACCGCATTGAGGGTTTGGCCGAGAGGTTTGTATATTTCAACGACGATATGATGTTGGGCCGACCGGTGAGTCCCGAGCGTTTCTTCCGTGAGGGATTGCCGTGCGATATGGCTCGTCTGTCGCTGATTGCCCACTGCTCCATAAGCCACGCGGTACTCAATATGAGCGAGATGATTAACCGCCGCTACAAGTTGTGGGAGGTAATGAAGGCCCACCCGTGCAAATGGTTCTCGCCCCGCTACGGAGTCAAAAACATACTCAAAACGCTCAACCTTGCGGTGTGGAACACCATACCCGCGCTGAGCGACACCCATATGCCCCAGCCCTATACCAAGAGCATATTCGAGAAGATGTGGCGCGAGGAGCACGAGATACTCGACCGCACCTGTCGCAGCCGCCAACGCTCAAACGACGGCGTAAACTGCTGGGTTATGCGTTACGAACAACTGCTGACGGGTCAATTCGCACCCATATCCGAGAGCGACACAATGCTTGACACCCTGGGCGAGGAGCGAATCGACGCAATCTGTCGCTACATCTGCGAGGGCCGCTATGCGATGTACTGTCTGAATGACAGCACCCGAATCGAGGACTTCGAGGGTGTGCGCGATCGCCTACTCGACGCCCTGCAAACCATTCTTCCCAACAAATGTAGTTATGAACGTTAGGTTTTCGGTCATTATTCCACTCTACAACAAAGAGGCCGAAATCGAGCGCACGGTGCGTTCGGTGTTGGCTCAAACGGTGCAACCCCACGAGATTGTGGTGGTGGACGACGGCTCAACCGACCGTTCGGCAGCCATTGTTGAGAGTATCGCCTCGCCGCTGCTACGCCTTATTCGTCAATCCAACGCAGGAGAGTGCGCCGCACGAAATACCGCAATGGCCCACGCCACGGGCACACACTACGCATTGGTGGATGCCGACGATGCGTGGAAACCCACGTTCTTGGAGGAGATGAGCGGGTTGATAGAGGAGTTCCCCGAGTGCGGACTCTACTGCTCGGCTTTCGATATAATCAACACCGACGGTCGTCACCCCAGCAACTCGCCCACCGAGAGAGGTGTGGTTGAGAATTTCTTTGAGCAATCGATGACCCGCTATGTTGCCATCCCTTCGGCCAGCGTAATTCCGGCCGAGGTTGTGACACACGTGGGAGGTTTCCCCAAGGGGATGAAACTCGGCGGTGACCAATTTATGTGGGTCAAAATCGCCCGCGCGTATCGCGTTGCCTACACTCCGTTGCGACTTACGGACTACTATATGGCCGCTTCGAACCGCTCATCGGCTATCTATCGCGCCGAGAACACACCCCACAGTTTCGAGTCTTTCTTTGACCCTGCAAACCCCGCCCTGAACGAGTATATCGCCCGCGTTGAGTTGGGCAAAGCAATAGTCATCAGCGCCAAAGGCGGCTCTGAAGATGCTGCTAGACGACTGCGTTTCTATGCATATACTCGCGGCAGTCGCAAGTTATGGTGGCGACTGAGGGTGATGAATGCCCTGCCTATGCCCCTGCGTGCGTGGTGTCACTCGGCCTACACTTGGCTGGCTTGGAAAATTGCCCGACGAGGGTTGTAATCCACACCAAACACCACTCCCCACCCCCGAACAGAGCCTACTACCACACTCAAAGGCCACCTCGAAGTAGCCACGAGGTGTGTTGTTTCGACAAAATGTTGTATATTTGCGTCGGATATGAACAATTTAGAAGAATTCAAGGCTCTCGGCCTTACGGACAATATACTGCAAGCAATCGCACGCAAAGGTTTCGAAACTCCCTCCGAAATCCAACGACTCACCATCCCGCGACTGCTCGCCGACCAAAACGACATCATCGCACAAGCACAAACAGGAACGGGCAAAACTGCCGCCTTCGGATTGCCGTTGGTGCAACTGCTGACGGCTCGCCGCACCGTACCCCAAGCCATTGTGCTGGTGCCGACACGCGAGTTGGCACTCCAAGTAACCCAAGAGTTACAATCGTTCAACACCTCGGAACTTACCATCGCACCTATCTATGGCGGCGCCTCAATCGAGGAGCAACTCCGCCGACTGCGCCGTGGCGTGGACATCGTGGTGGGAACTCCCGGACGTGTCTTGGACCATATCCGCCGCACAACTCTCGACCTTTCGCAAATCTCGCATTTGGTATTGGACGAGGCCGACGAGATGCTCAATATGGGTTTCATCGAGGATATCGAAGCCATTATGAGTGCTATGACCTCGCCCCACCGCATACTTCTGTTCTCGGCCACTATGCCCGAGCGTATTCGCGCCCTGGCCGAAGGCTTTATGAGCAACGCCGAGGTGGTGAAGGTGGAGTCGCAAGCGCTTACAACAGACCTTACAAATCAAATATACTTTGAGGTGCGCGAGGGTGACAAACTCGACGCCCTGACCCGCATTATCGACGTGGAGCCCGAGTTCTACGGCATTGTATTCAGCCGCACCAAGGTGGGAGTGGACGAGATTACGGCACGCCTGACCGAGCGCGGATACTCGGCCGAAGGTCTGCACGGCGACATATCGCAAGGTGTCAGAGAGAAGATTCTGTCCAAATTCCGTAGCCGTACGGTCAATATTTTGGTTGCCACCGATGTTGCAGCACGCGGTATCGACATCTGCAACCTGACCCACGTCATCAACTACTCGTTGCCCCAAGACAGCGAGAGTTATGTTCACCGAATCGGCCGCACGGGACGAGCCGGACAACAAGGCACGGCTATCACCTTTATCTCGCCTTCGGAGATGCGCCAATTCGGATTCCTGCGTCGCGACACGGGAGCCGACATCAAACTCGAAACCCTGCCGACCCCCGCCGATGTGGTGGCCATCAAACGCAACAAAATCAAAGAGGACCTCTATCAAATCGTTCAGAGCGAAACCTACACCGAGTGTGCGCCTATGGCCGAGGAGTTGTTGGAGAGTTATCCGCCCGAGGTGGTGTTGAGTGCGCTGTTGCGTTTGGCGTTCAACAACGAACTCAGCGAGAGTAACTATCCCGAAATCCGCAGTATCAACGTCGATCGCAAAGGTAAATCGTGTATCGTGATGGCTATCGGAGCGCGCGACGGTTACGACTGCCGCCGATTGGTCAAACTGCTCAAACGCGAGTGCGGGATGAGCGACCCCGAAATCGACCACGCAAAGGTTATGGAGGACTACTCCACCGCAATGGTTCCCTATGAGAAAGCCCGCGAGGTGGTTCAAATGCTCAACGGAATATCGGAGGTGGGCCCCATTGCCGAGATTCGCGAGCAGGCCAAAGGTACCAAGCAAGGTCGCGCTGCACGCAACTCACGACGTATTGCTAAGGCCAAAGACAAAAAGGGTGGCAAAACTGACCGCGAAAGTCGCTCGGCACACAAAAAACAGACCGAGGGCAGCCACAGCGCAGAGTACAAAGCGCCCAAAACCAAACGTGAGAAACCGTCCAAGGCGGCAACACCCCGCAAACAGAGCCGCCGCGAACAAAAAGAGCAACGCCGCCGCAACCGCTAACACAACTATTACATTAAACTACAAATACTTAACACAAAATTAAACATTATGGGAACTATTCTTTACCTTGCAGGTTTGGCCTGCGCTCTGTGGTGTGTTTATGACCTGTTCACCACCAAACAAATCGACATTCTGTGGAAAATCGTTATCTCGATTGTTCTGTTGAGCTGCTCGTGGATTGGTCTTGCTATCTACTACTTCCTGTTGCGCGAACGCATCAAATAATTTAGCACACGCCAATAACAAAAGTAGGCTGTTCCGAGTGGAACAGCCTACTTTGTTTTGGTATCTTGGTGCGAGGATTAAAGACCCAGCAACTCGCACATACGGTGGTTAATCTCGGTGTTGTCGAGAATACCGCCCACCTTGTCGGCACCTGTACCATAAGTCAGCAGGGGAACCATAACTGCCGAGTGGCCACCGGTCGAGAAACGGGTTTTGACACCGCTCTCGCTCTCGGTAAAGTCGGCGTTGTTCGAAATAACCGACATACCGCCTGTTTCGTGGTCAGCCAGGATGATTACAAGTGTTCCGGGGTTTTGGTCGGCAAAGTCCATTGCCACACCCACAGCGTTGTCAAAATCGCGTGTTTCGGCTACGATATCCTTCTCGCTGTTGCCGTGGCCACCGTAATCAATCAGCGAGCCCTCGACCATCAGGAACATACCTTTACGGCTGCACGATTTGAGCAATTCGAGAGCCTTGGCAGTGGCTTGGGGCAGATAGTCGCCACGACCTTTGAGCATCATAGGCAGGTGATTGCGGCCCGTGGGATAGGCTACGATTGCTTTACCCGAGTGAACGTCGTCGAGTTTGTGAATACTATCTACCACGGTGTAGCCCGCCTCTTGCGCTTCGGCCAGCAGGTTACGACCATCTTTACGAGCGTCGAAGTTGCCTTTGCCTGCACCGAATGCCACGTCAATGCCCGACGGAACGAGTTGTGTGGCAATAGTGTCGCTGTCGTAGCGATGTTTGGCGTGAGCATAGAATGCGGCAGGGGTTGCGTGCACAAGTGCGCAGGTGGCGACAACACCCGTAGCATATCCGGCTTGCTCGGCCAATTCGAGAATGGTGGTCATAGGTTTATTCTCGGGGTCCACACTCAATTTGGAGTTATTGGTTTTGTATCCGGTTGCGAATGCCGTTGCTGCGGCTGCCGAGTCGGTTACACGGTTATTTTTGGAATAGGTGGTAACCATACCTCCGCCCGTGGCGCGATTCATATTGAGGGGAGCGAATTTCTGGTCAATCATAACTTGTGTGATGTGCGAAGCACCCATACCGTCACCAATCATAAGGATGATGTTTTTGACCTCGCTTTTGCGTGCTTTGGCTTTGGGCGCAGCGTCAAGAGTACTGACTGTCAGAGTCATTGCAATTAGGCTGAGTACCGAGATGAAGAGTTTGTTTTTCATGTAAATGTAATTTTAAGTGTCACAAAGTTAGAGTTTTTTTGGGAATTTTGTATGTTTTTTCTAACTTTACATTCAGAAAAAAAATGAATATTTCCACTATGAAAGTTATCGTTACGGGAGCCGACGGACAGTTGGGACGTGAGTTGGCACGTTTGGCCGAGGGCTCGGAGTGTGAGTTTGTGTTTGCTACTCACGCCGAGTTGGATGTAAACTCACCTCGGAGCGTGGCGTCGTTTTTGGATGCTCACCCTGCCGATGTGATTATCAACTGCGCCGCCTATACTGCTGTGGACCGTGCCGAAAGTGACGCCACCGCCGCCCTCAAAGTCAATGTCGAGGGTGTGGCCAATCTTGCCCGCGAGGCTGCCGAACGTGATATAACTTTGGTGCATATCTCGACCGACTATGTGTTCGATGGTTCGGCACGCGTGCCCTATACCGAGGCCGATGCCACATCGCCCCAAAGTGTCTATGGCGAAACCAAACGTCAGGGCGAGCGCGAGATGCAGAGCGCAGGTTGTCGCGGAATAATCATCCGCACGAGTTGGCTATACTCAGCCGAGGGACATAACTTTGTGCGAAGTATCGCCGCCAAAGCGCAAACCGAAAGTGAGTTGCGTGTGGTGGCAGACCAATGGGGAACTCCCACGTGGGCGGCCGACCTTGCGGTGGCAATTCTTCATATCCTGCCCCAACTTCGTGGCCGTGACCTTCGTGGCGAGGTGTTCCACTATGCCGATGAGGGCGAAACCTCGTGGTGGGAGTTTGCCGATACCATTGTGGGTATGATGCGCAGCGAGTGTATGGTGCTGCCTATTACCACCGCCGAGCGGCCTACTGCGGCACGCCGACCCGAATACTCGGTGCTGGACAAGACCAAAATCAAAGCGTGGTTTGGTGTGGATGTGCCCGATTGGGAGGTGTCGTTGGAGCGCTGCTTGCGACAGATGAATGTGTATAAAGACTAAAATAACCGATATATGAGTTTCGATAATTCCAAATCAATATTTATTGCCGGCCCGTGTGTCATCGAGTCGGCCGAAGTGTTGGATGCCGTAGCCGCCGAATTGGTGCGCCTGCGCGACGAGTTGGGTGCCCAAGTGGTATTCAAAGCCTCGTTCGACAAGGCCAACCGCACCTCGCTGAGTTCGTATCGTGGCCCCGGTTTGGAGCGTGGTCTGCAAATGCTGGCCGACGTCAAGGCTAAGTGGGGCTTGCCACTGACCACCGACATCCACGAGAGTTATCAGGCCGAGGCTGTTGGCGAGGTTGTGGATATTGTTCAGATTCCCGCCTTCTTGTGTCGCCAAACCGACTTGTTGGTTGCCGCCGCACGCACGGGCAAGATTGTGAACATCAAAAAAGCGCAATTCCTGTCGGCCGAGAGTATGGTCTATGCCTATAACAAAGTGGTCGAGAGCGGTGGAACTGAAACGTGGCTTACCGAGCGTGGAACGACCTTCGGGTATAACAATCTTGTGGTGGACTTCCGTAATATCCCCGAGATGCGTCGTATCGCTCCGCGCGTGATTATGGACTGCACCCACTCGGTGCAACGCCCCGGAGGAAGTGTGACGGGTGGCAACCGCGAGTATGTGCCCGCAATGGCTCTGGCGGCTCGGGCATTTGGTGCCAACGGCTACTTCTTTGAGGTGCATCCCGACCCCGATAATGCTCGTAGCGATGCGGCCAATACGCTGGAACTCGCTCGATTGGAAGAGGTTGTTAAATCGCTGTTGTAATGAACGTTCGTATCGCCGAGGATTGGAAGGCTCTGCTGGCCGATGAGTTTGGTGCGGACTATTTTGCTGCGCTGACCGAGTTTGTACGCTCGGAGTACGCCTCGCATACCATCTACCCGCGTGGGGGCAACATATTCCGAGCCTTTGATAAGTGCCCGCTCGACAGTCTTAAAGTTGTGATTATCGGCCAAGACCCCTACCACGGCCCGGGCCAAGCCAATGGCTTGTGTTTCTCGGTGGGCGACGGTGTGCAGTTTCCGCCCTCGTTGGTCAATATCTTCAAGGAGATTGAGAGTGACCTGGGTACTCCCGTACCTGCGAGTGGAAACCTCGACCGTTGGGCCGAGCAGGGTGTGCTGTTGCTCAATAGTGTACTCACGGTGCGCGCAGGAGTTGCAGCATCGCACGCAGGTCGCGGTTGGGAACGATTCACCGACGCTGTGGTCAAGGCCATAGCCAAACATCGCCAAGGGGTGGTCTATATGCTGTGGGGCAGTTATGCCCAAAAGAAGGCCGCCGAGATCGATACGTCGAAAAACCTGGTTTTGAAGGCTGTCCACCCGTCACCACTGTCGGCCTATCGCGGATTCTTCGGCTGCCGCCACTTCTCGAAGGCCAACGAATATCTCCAAAACATAGGTAAAACACCAATTATTTGGTAACCCAAACACACTACTATGAAAACCATTGAGATTCCGCGCGAGGGACGCACTCCTTCGCAAATTCTAATAGGTGCAGGCGCAGTGGCCGAACTTTCGGAACTTGTACCCGCGGGTCGCCCTCTGTTTGTTGTCACCGACCCGCACTTGGCCGAGGCTTATGCCGAATTGCTCGCACCCTATCGTAAAATCATAATCGGGCTCGGCGAGGAGCACAAAACCCTCTCGACGGTCGAACAAATTCACACCGAACTTATTGCCGCAGGTGCCGACCGATGTTGCTACTTGGTAGGCTTTGGCGGTGGCATTGTAACCGACATCACGGGCTTTGTGGCTTCGACCTATATGCGTGGCGTTGGTTTCGGATTTGTCGCCACTTCGCTACTGGCACAGGTTGATGCGAGCGTTGGTGGCAAGAATGGAGTGAATGTGGGGGGCTACAAAAATATGGTCGGAGTGTTCAACCAGCCCGACTTTGTGCTGTGTGACGTGGCTCTGCTCGACACTCTGCCCCGCAGGGAGTTTGTGGCAGGTCTGGCCGAGGTGGTAAAGTCGGCCGTCATAGGCGATGCCGAATTGTTCGAAATATTGGAGCGTACCGCGGTGGACGAACTACTCGCCAATAAGGAGTTGCTTTCGGAGGTTGTGGCTCGCACCGTGAGTGTCAAGGCCCGCATCGTCGAGGCCGATGAGCGAGAGGGTGGCGTGCGACGACTACTCAATCTCGGACACACGTTGGCTCACGCCATCGAGAAATGCTCACGCAAGTGGGTACACGGTGAGGCTGTGGCCATTGGTACAGTGATGATAGGTCGGGCGGCAGTGCGTGCAGGAGTCGCAGAGAGTGGCGTTGTGGAGCGCATCGGTCGATTGTTGGAGCGTTTGGAACTGCCCACCGAGTGCGACATTCCCACCGAACAATTAACTGCGGCATTACGCAAAGACAAGAAGGGAAGTGGCGATAGCATACACGTCGTATGGCCTTGTGGTGTGGGGAGTTGTCGGATACAAACTCTGCCCTTCACGGAGTTGGACGAACTACTGAAATAGCCCAACACACCGAAACTTAAACCGGCTGTTCGCCCCCAATGGGTTGAACAGCCGGTTTACTCTATTTACTTATTTGTATTACTCTTCGGAGCCGATATTTACGAAGCGCTCTTTGCCTACGTTGCACAAGGGGCACAACCAATCATCAGGCAGGTCTTCGAAGTTGGTACCCGGCTCAATGCCATTTTCGGGGTCACCGATAGCGGGGTCGTACACATATCCGCACACCTCGCAACGATACTTGTCTTTGATTTTGCTCATACGAAATAGTATTAGTTAGTTTTAGGTTTTGCTTAACGGAAGACGCGGATGCAAAAAGCGGGCAAAAATTACCGCGCGCGCCACTTTTAGATGGTTTGCTCAACAGACGAGTCCGATTCGGCAACCTCCTCGGCAGGCTCTTGGGGCTCAGGCTCAGGCGCAGGCGTTTCGACCTCGGGAGCAGCCTCCACAGCGGGAGCCTCAATTCGTTTGCCGTCAATCGAGATTATGTGGTCAACGATGTACTTGGTGTAACCACGCCAGGGCAGACGACCGAAATACTCCTTGTAGTGCAACTCGACATTCTCGCCACCGGCCAGCATCAGCAACTCGGCAACAGCAGGGTCCTCGACCGAGAACTCAAACTCATAACTTTGGATTGTGCCGGCAGCACCGGGGCGCAAACCCGATTGAATAAGTTTACCTTCATAGGTTTTGAATATTACACCTTTGTGGACTACATAGTTGAGTGTGCCGGTTTTGACACCCTCGCCAAACACATAAAAGAAGCGTACGTAGCCGAATACCACCAATGCCAAGATGCCCAAAACGGCTATCAGCGAAATAAATTTCTTCATAAGGGATTGTTGTTTTTGTTTGATTATATTACAAAGTTACGAAAAAATCCGAAATACCATCTAAAATCTCAATAAAAAACGGGCTGTTGCCCAAGATGTTGCAACAGCCCGCCTTATTAATAAATCCGTACCTCGGGATTAGTTCTCTTTGGTCAGAGTAACGTCCACGTGAGGATAGGGGAAATGCAGACCCTTGGTGGGAAGAGTCTTGTAAATTTTCTCGTTCATATCGAAGTACACGCCCCAATAGTCGCTCGCCTTGGTCCACACGCGAACAACGATGTTAATCGAACTGTCGGCAAGTGCGCTCAGAGCCACAAAGGGTGCGGGCTCGGTCATCACACGGCTGTCTGCTTTGAGCACCTCCTCGATCGCTTGTTTGGCGGTGTCGTAGTCGTCGCCATATCTGATGCTGAAAGTCCAATCCACGCGGCGGATATCCTCGGCCGAGAAGTTATTGATAATGTTGCTTACAATGTTGCCGTTGGGAACGATAATCATCTTGTTGTCAACGGTGTTGATAGTGGTATTGAACAGGCGAATCTCCTTGATGGTACCCTCAACGCCTTGCATTTGAACATAGTCGCCAATCTTGAAGGGGCGGGTCAACAGAACCATTACACCACCTGCAAAGTTTTGCAGAGTGCCGCTCATTGCCATACCGACACCAACACCGACCGAAGCAAAGATTGCCAAGAACGAAGTAGTCTCGATTCCGAGTTGATTGAGGATTGCGAATGCGATACCGATGTAGATGATAGCGCGAATCATACTGCGGGCAAACTTGGCAATCGAAACCTCAACGCCACGTTTGGAGAACACGCGACCCAGCAGGCGGTCAATATACCTTACAATGGCGCGTCCGACATAATAGATAACAATACAGATGAGAACATCGGCAAAGAACGACAAAATACCTTTGGAGATAAACGAGATAGCCTCCTCGGTGTCCATTCCTGCGATGGTATTCAGGGTTGTTTGTAGTTTGTTGGCTACGCTGTCGGCTGCTTGGACAGCGGTAGCAGTGTCTTGAAGAAACATCATTTTTTGAGAGTGTTAATGTTTAGATTTCTTGTTATGTAGTGCAAATATACGATTTACCTTTTAAAAAATCACCACTTACCAATATTTTTTCGCCCCTCACAACAGGCAGGCTCTTTGCGGGAATGTTTCCAAAAATAGGTCAAGGAGCGTTACCCTACCGCTTTTTTGTGTATCTTTGTCCGCTGTCCGAATGGTCGGACACGCTGCTAAAACATTTGTAAACTATGGAATCACTACCTTTTATTCAGTGGTGTTTGGATAATCTTAACTATTGGACTGTTGCCCTGTTGATGGCCATCGAGAGTTCGTTTATACCCTTCCCGTCGGAGGTTGTTGTACCCCCTGCGGCCTATATGGCGGCTGCCACGGGCGAACTCAATGTGTGGCTGGTGATAGTTTTTGCGACGCTCGGTGCGCTGATTGGTGCGCTGGTGAACTATGGCCTTGCGTTGTGGTTGGGCAAACCTATCGTCTATAAGTTTGCCAACAGTCGTTTCGGTCATATGTGTCTGATTGACCAGGCGAAGGTCGAGAAGGCCGAGAGTTTCTTCATTAAATATGGTGTGACCGCTACTCTGGTTGGTCGCCTTGTGCCCGCCGTGCGACAACTTATCTCAATTCCTGCGGGTCTGGCTCGAATGAATCTGCCGAAATTTATGCTCTTCACCTCGCTTGGTGCAGGTCTTTGGAATGCGGTATTGGCGGCTCTGGGTTACTATCTCGAATCGATTGTTCCTGAGGAGCAACTTATCGACACCGTAACCCGTTACAGCCACGAGATTGGCTACGGAATCATTGCCATTGTTGCAGTTGCTTTGGGTATCGTCATCTATAAGGGACTCAAAAAGAGATAAACCGCACACCTTGATATAACAAAGGAGGCTGTTCTGAGTGGAACAGCCTCCTTTTTGTATCCCAATCCATTTAGCGTTTGGGAATATCGACTTGGGTTTGGCGACCATCAATCAGATAGTCCGTAAAGTAGTCAACCAATCTCCAATAGAAATACTCGTTCATATTGCCAAAACCGTGACGCTGAGTGGGCAGATAGAGCATATCGAAACGTTTGCCCGCACGAATCAGCGCATCGGCCACACGCGAAGTATTGCCGGGGTGAACGTTGTTGTCAATCTCGCCGTGAACCAGCATAAGGTGACCTTTCAGGCGGTGAGCAATCTCGGCATTGGTGCCGATACGATACTCAAACGACACCTCGCCCTTGTCGTTGGTTTTCTCCTTGACTCCGTGGTGGGTTTCGCTCCACCAGCGGTTGTATATGCGGTTGTCGTGGTTACCTGCACACGAAACAGCCACCTTGAAGAAGTCGGGGTATTGCAGAATTGCCGCAGTCGACATAAAACCACCTCCCGAGTGGCCGTGGATACCCACGCGGTTGATGTCGATAAAACTGTGACGTGCGGCAAGTTGCTCGATAGCGGCCTTTTGGTCGGCAAGACCATAGTCACGCAGGTTGCCATAGCCGTAGTTGTGATACCATTTCGAACGGTCGGGGTGGCCTCCGCGGTTACCCACGGTGATTACGATAAATCCTGCCTGTGCCAAACGGTCGGTACGCACGCTCATACGGGTATAGGGATAGTCGGTTGCCTCAACCTGCGGGCCGGGATACACATAATCGACAATAGGATAACTCTTGTTGGGGTCAAAATCGAAGGGTTTGTACATCACGCCATAGAGGTCGGTCACGCCGTCGGCTGCTTTGACCGTAAAGGTTTCGGGGAAGCGGTAGCCATTGGCCAGCAGTTGCGAGAAGTCGCTCACTTCGAGGGTCATAATCTTACGGCCGTCGGTCGAATAGAGAGCCGTCTCGGGGATAGTATCCACACGCGAGAAGTTGTCCACAAAGAAACGGCACGCATCGTCCACTTGTGGCGAGTGGAAGAAGTCGCCCTCGTTGAGCAGACGCACATCACCGCCATCGAGGCTTACCGAGTAGAGGTGTTGGTAGTAGGGATTCTCGCCCTCCTCACGACCCATTGCCGTGAAATAGACCTTGCGAGCCTTCTCGTCAACTTTGAGGATATTGTGAACGTGCCACGGGCCCTCGGTCAGGCGACGTTTCAGGTTACCCTGGTCGTCGTAGAGGTAGAGGTGGGCCCAGCCGTCACGCTCGCTCCATTGGATAAGTTCTTTGCCTTGATTAAGGGCCGCCAGGGGACGTACCTCGATATAGGTATTCATACGCTCCTTGATGATAGGACACAGAGTGTCGCTGCCGATAGTGTAGGAGCAGATGTCGATGCGGTGCAAATCGCGGCTCGAACGTGTTACAAAGAAGCGGTTATTGTCACCCAACCACACATTGGGTTGGTCGTATTTGTGACGTTGATGGTGTTGGCGAGGAGAGCGAGCAATCGACAGCGTTTGGTCTTTGAAGCAGTCGGTTGTAATCTCCTTGCGCGAGTTGTCCTGCATATCGAACACATAGAGGTGGTATTGCGGAGCCTCTTTCTCGCCGGGCATTTGGTATTTGTAGGTTTCGAGCGTGGGGCGAGGGGTAGCCAGAGCATTTATAACCCATAGTTCCTTAACCAAACGCTCATCCGTCAGCACGGTGGCAAAGTAGCGCGAGTCGGGCGACCACACACCATAAACGCCACGACGTTTGCCATTACACAGGCTATCGGTATTGAGCAGGCTGTAAGGTTGTCCATAGCCGAAGTGTTCGACACCGTCGGTAGTGATTTGGGTTTCGACCACGGTCGAGTCCTTATCATCTTTTTTGAGTTTCTCGTAGTCCTCGCGCGACATACGATAGAGGTTCATATCCTTGGCATAGAGCACGGTTTTGCCGTCGGGCGATACCGAAGCCCACCACAACTGGCGAGTCTCTTTCTCTTTGTCTTTGAGGTGGGTGAGTTCGCCTGTGCGGCTATCGTACGAGAAGTAAAAAATCTCTTTACCCTCGGCTTTCTTGGGTTTCTTGCCTGCCAGCGAATCCTCTTTCGAGAGGTTTTTTTCTTTGGCATCCTGCGACGAGGTTACCTCGAATGTGAAGGTATAGCCATCCTCGTCCACTTCGAGGTTACGGATAGGCAGGTGGGCCGAGATGTAGGGGTCGCGCACGATTTCGGTCAATTGGGCGGCCAATTTATCGTGGTCAAAGAGTTCTTTGCGGCTACGTTTGGCGGGGTCCACAACATACCAGCGGGTACCCTTGCTGGTTTTGTAGGAGTACCAGAACTTCTCGCCCGAATGGAACCAATGCGGATCCACGCTGGTCGAGAAGAGCATATTACCCAATTTGCTTGCCGTGAAACGTTCGGCAAGTTCATAGCGATTTTCGACCTTCGCACTCTCGGGGGCTTCCGACAGCGTTGCGGCCGAGGCTACACCCAATACAAGGGTTGCACCTAATGCGAGCAGTAGTTTTTTCATATGGTAGTGAGCTTATTATTTTTTGGTCGTTTTTTGCTCTGCGGCTCGGCCCTCCTCAAAGAAGTTGGCAAAGAACAGCAGTTGGAACTTGATAGAGTTGCGCCAATAAGCCCAATTGTGTGCACCGGGACGAACATAAAAGTCGTGAGGAATCTTGGCCTCCAAAAGTTTGGCGTGCAAGTTGCAATTCACCTTATAGAAGAAGTCCTCGGTACCGCAGTCGATAATAAGTCGGGTGTGGTTGGGTTTGAGGCGGTCAATCATATTGATGACGGTGTAGTCCTCCCAATTCTGAGGATTCTCGGCAATGGTGCCAATCCACTTGGACATACCCCAATTCCTGGGGAAGGGGCGAATATCCACACCTCCCGACATACTGCCTGCCGCGCCATAGGTATCTTGGTGGCGGATTGCCAGGTAGAGTGCACCGTGGCCACCCATCGACAAACCTGCAATGGCTCGTCCCGAACGGTCGGCAATGGTTTTGTAGTGGGAGTCGATATACTCCACCACCTCCTTCGAGATGAATGTTTCGTAGCGATTGGTCGGCACCACGGGGCTATCCCAATACCAACTATCATAACCGCCATCGGTCATCACGATTATAACATTGTGTTTGTCGGCCAGCGGCGAAGCCTTTCCGAGTTCGTCCCACTCCTTGTAGTTAC
>JAFTYJ010000068.1 GCA_017464745.1 Rikenellaceae bacterium
GAAGATGCGAGACTTGCTGGACAAGTTGAAAACCAATTTCATTGAGGGTGCCACCGAGCGAGGTCAAGACCCCAAGGTGTGCGAGAAGGTGTGGGGCGACTGGGAGGCTTTTGCATCCTATGCGTTCAACAAGTCGCACGCAACCTGCTACGCCTATGTGGCCTACCAAACGGGCTACCTCAAAGCGCACTATCCCAGCGAGTTTATGGCGGCACTGCTCAGCCGAAACTTCACGGACCTCAAAACCGTAACGCTCTATATGCAGGAGTGTAAGCGTATGGGTATCAATGTTATGGGTCCCGATGTCAATGAGAGTTACAACGTCTTTACGGCCGACAAACAGGGCAATGTTCGTTTCGGTATGGCTGCCATCAAGGGAGTGGGCGACGGTGCCGTACGCGAAATTGTGGCCGAGAGGGAGCGCGGAGGACGTTTTACGGATATTTATGACTTTGTGGAGAGGGTCAATCTGTCGGCCGTCAACCGCAAGGTTATCGACTGCTTGGCTATGGGTGGTGCTTTCGACGATATTATCGACTTCCCGAGGGATAAATTCTTTGTCAAACGTGGCGATTTGAGTTTCTCGGAGGAACTTGTGCGCTATGGCAACCGCCACCGCGAGGAGCGCGAGAACTCCCAACAGAGCCTGTTCGGTATGGAGGACGAATCGGCAGGTGTGCAACGACCCACGGTGCCCGAGTATGGCGACCCTGCAACCGAGAAGTGGGGCCCGCTGCAAACCCTCACACACGAGAAAACAGCCGTGGGAATGTATCTGTCGGCGCACCCGCTCGATGACTATGCCGTAATCATCAACAATATGTGCAACACGGTGCCCGAGCAACTCAACAACCTGCCCGACCTCAATGGCCGTGATGTGTCGTTTGCGGGAATCATCACCTCGGTGCAGATTTTGCGTAACAAGAGCGACAAGGAGTACTGCCGCTTCAAGTTGGAGGGCTACGACGGCACGGCGTGTGAGTTGATGTTGTTCAACAAGGACTTCGAGAAGTTCCGCGACAAACTATATGTCAATTACTTTGTGTTCATCACCGGCAAGGTGCAGGCACCCAAGTACAGCCCCGACCGCGTGATGCTCAATATCGACCGAATCCAAAAACTCGAAGATGTCGAACGCAACTCGGTCAAAAAACTCACCGTAACCCTGCCTGTCAAGATGATTGACGGTGAGTTTAGCGAAAATCTGGGTCGCGTGGTTGATGCCAGCAAGGGTCATATCGTGTTGTGTTTTAACCTATATGCCGGCACGGTGTCGCAACGTATGGTGTCGCGTACCAAGCGTGTGCGTCTGACCCGCGAGTTGATAAACTTCCTCGACGAGAACGAACTCAAATACACAATATCGTAGTATTCCGAAACGTTTTAAGAGAAACAAGTATAAACAAAAAAAAATCAACTATTATGGAAATTGAAGTAACAACCGCCAACATCGAGGAGTTGCTCTCTTCGGACAAACCTGTGATGATAGATTTTTGGGCTGTGTGGTGTGGCCCCTGCCGCATGATTTCGCCCATCGTTGACGAACTCGCCTCTGAGTACGACGGCAAGGTCTTGATTGGCAAATGCAACGTCGACGAACAAGCCGAAATAGCCGAACGTATGAAAATCCGTAACATCCCTACTCTTCTGTTCTTCAAAGGTGGCGAACAGGTGGACAAACATGTCGGCGCCGCAACCAAAGCACAACTTGCCGAGAAAATCAACGCACTTCTCTAAACAGCGTGTGATAGATGTTAGAATGGGCTACCCGTGGTGGGTAGTCCATTTTTTTGTTTGATAATGTGGATAGAGGGGCGAAATGTGCCGACTGCGGTTAGTCGGCTTGCGAAAGAAACTCCTTGACCTTGTGGGCTTTGGCCGGGCCTATGACCTCGGCAATGTCGCTCTCTGAGGCGGCGCGTATAGCCGAGATTGTTCGGAAGTGACGCATCAACTCGGCGATAGTTTTGGGGCCTACTCCGGGTATGGCGTCAAGGCTGCTGCCGATGAAGGCTTTGGAGCGTTTGTTGCGGTGGAAGGTGATACCGAAACGGTGGGCCTCGTCACGAATGTGCATCATAACTTTGAGCGGCTCACCCGTGCGTTTGAGGTAGTAGGGCGTGGGGTCGCCGGGGAAGAAAACCTCCTCGATACGTTTGGCAAGTCCCACCAGCGGTACGCGCTCCTCGATACCGAGTTCGCAGAAAATCTCGTAGGCCGAACTCAACTGACCCTTACCACCATCGACCACCACCAGGTCGGGCAACTCGGCACCCTCGGCCAGCAGCCGCGTGTAGCGACGACCGACAATTTCGCGCATCGAGGCAAAGTCGTCGGCTCCCACCACGGTTTTGACATTGAAGTGACGATATTCGCGTTTGCTGGGCTTGCCGTCGCGGAATACCACGCACGAGGCTACGGGGTTGGTACCCTGCAAGTTGGAGTTGTCGAAACACTCGATGTGACGTGGCTCGCGGGGCAGATGTAACTCAGTCTGCATAGCGGCCATCAGTCGGTCGGTGTGTTTCTCGGGGTTGCGAATCTCTTGGTTTTTGAGTTTTTCGGCGCGGTAGATTTTGGCTCCTCGCTCGGAGAATTGCAACAGCGAGAGTTTGTCGCCGCGACGCGGAACGGTAAACTTGATACCCTCGAAAACACCCTCCTCGGGCATCACGGGAACTATCACTTCACGTGCCAAACGACCCGTCATTCGCTCCGAAATTTGGCGTATTCCTTCGGTCAGGATGTGGCTTGTGTCGTCGTCGGCGCTGCACGAAAGTTCGGCCGTGAAGGTGTTGACCACACTACCTCGCACGGTGCGCACAAAGTTGATGTAGGTCACACTCTCGTCGACCAGCACCGAGAATACATCAGCATCCTCCATACGACTGCTTACAATGACCGATTTCGACGAGTAGCCGTCCAGCATTTCGAGTTTGCGACGGGTGGCCTCGGCCTCCTCAAAACGAAGGTCGGCAGCCGCCTGCATCATTGTGTCTTTCAGGTAGTCACGGGCAATTCGGAGGTTTCCGCGCAGGATGTGTTTGACCATTTCGAGGTTGGCCAGATACTCCTCCTCGGTCTGCCCACCGACGCAGGGCGCTTTGCACGCTCCGATGTGGTATTTCAGACAGGGGCGATACTTGCCACGGGCAATGGCCTCGGCCGAGAGGTTCTCCTTGCAGGTGCGTAGCGGAAACAGCGCGTGCAGAAGTTCCAACATCTCGCGCTGCATAGTCACCGAGGCGTAAGGACCATAATAAATCGACCCTCCCTGCTCCACCTTGCGCGTGGACTCCACACGCGGGAAATGCTCGTTGCGAACCACAATCCACGGATAGGTCTTGTCGTCTTTGAGCAGGATGTTGTAGCGCGGTTGGAGGGATTTGATAAGCGAGTTTTCGAGCAACAGAGCGTCGGCCTCGGTTTCGACCACGATATGTCGTAGGTCGCATATCTTGCTGACCAGCAGTCGTGTTTTGGCACTATGGTTGCGCGAGTCGAGGAAGTACGAACTGACCCTTCGTTTGAGGCTCTTGGCCTTGCCGACATAAATTACCCGTCCCGAGGCATCAAGGAACTGATAGACCCCCGGAGAGAGTGGCAAATCGGCCACCTTTTGGCGTACTATGTCGTGATTCGGGCGTTGCATAGTGCAAAAATACTATTTTTAAGGGAAAATTTCAGAAAATTCTCTAACTTTGTGGGTTGGTGGGGAGTTTTTCCCGCCGTGAATATGCAAACAAATTACACAAAACGATGATACAGAAAATCGAAAACCTTATCGCCCAAGTGAACGAGTTCTCGGCTACCACCGCTGCCGAAATCGAAGAGTTCCGCATCCGAATCCTCGGCAAGAAGGGCGAACTTAATGCTCTGCTCGAAGAGTTCAAAACCGTGCCCGCCGAACAAAAACGCGAACTCGGTCAAAAAATCAACGCCCTCAAAACTCTTGCCACCGAGCGAATCAACACCCTCAAAGCCTCGGCCTCGGCCACACCCTCGCGTACCACCGCCATCGACGATATGACACGCCCCGCAACCGACGAATCGCTGGGTGGCCGTCACCCCGTGTCGCTGGTCAAAAACCAAATTTGCGAAATCTTTGGTCGCCTGGGCTACACCATCGCCGACGGTCCCGAGATTGAGGACGATTGGCACGTGTTCTCGGCACTCAACTTCCCGCCCGAACACCCCGCACGCGATATGCAGGACACCTTCTTCATCGAGAAGAACCCCGACATCCTGCTGCGTACCCACACCAGTTCTATCCAAACCCGCATTATGGAGCACGGCCAACCTCCCATTCGTGTGGTGTGCCCCGGTCGTGTGTTCCGCAACGAGGCTATCTCGTATCGTGCACACTGCATCTTCCACCAGGTCGAAGGACTCTACATCGACGAGAATGTGTCGTTTGCCGACCTCAAACAGGCTCTGTTGTACTTCGCCAAAGAGATGTTCGGCGAGAGCAGCAAAATCCGCCTTCGTCCGTCGTACTTCCCCTTCACCGAGCCTTCAGGCGAGGTTGATGTGTCGTGCAACCTGTGTGGCGGCAAGGGCTGTGCTGTATGTAAAGGCACAGGCTGGCTCGAAATTATGGGTTGCGGTATGGTAGACCCCAACGTGTTGGAGGCCTGCGGTATCGACAGCAAAAAGTATAGCGGCTTTGCCTTTGGTATGGGTGTTGAACGTATCGCAATGCTCAAATACGGTGTCAAAGACCTGCGACTCTACTTCGAAAACGACGTACGTTTCCTCCACCAGTTCGACAAGGCATTGTAATTGGAGAGGGTTCTTTTGGCACTTGCAAAAGAACACATAACATAACAAAAAGTGAAACGGGTATTGATATATTGGACGTGTGTGTTGGGCTGCATTGCGGTGATGTTGTCGTGTGGAGCGCGGCCGCAAAAGAGTGTGTCAATAACCCCGGGGATGGAACCCGCTTCGGAAGTGGAGATTGATGACTCGCTACGAGCCACGTTTCTCTATATTGATGGTTTGAAGGCACTTATGACCGACTCGGTGCCCGACCGTGCTACCGAAATTTTTGAACGGGTGTTGGAGTTGGATTCACTGCACGCTCCTTCGATGTATCAACTTGCAATGCTGGCCGTCGAGCAGGATAGTATTGCTCGTGCCACGGAGTTGAGCCGCAAAGCGTTGGAGGTTGATAGCACCGATGTGTGGTATCGTATCGCTTATGGTCGTACGCTGTTGATTTCGGGTCGCCTTAACGAGGCCCTGCCCGAACTTAAACGTATCACAGCCAACGCACCCACCAACCCCGAGAACTATCGCCTTATGGCGGCGCTGTATAGTGAGTTGAAGATGCCGTTTTCGGCTATCGAGGTGCTGGACTCGGCCGAGATGCGAGCAGGACTTTATCCCGAACTCCACCTGCACAAATGTGCGCTGTTGGCGAGTGTCGGACAACTTGATAGGGCGCGTACCGAACTCGAACGCTATCGTGCAGGTAACCCCTATGATGTTCAGGCGGGACTGATGTTGGCCTCGGTGTATGGCTATATCCACCGCGATTCATTGCACGCTGCAACTCTGCGAGATGTGCTCACAATCGACCCTTCGAATGGCGAGGCGCTGATGCGGCTGTATGACTTCTACCGCCGTGAGGGTAATGAGCAAGAGTTTGTCCAAGCCGCAGTCGAGATGATGTGGAGTAGTGACATCGGATTCGATACCAAGCACGAGATTGTGATGGAACTGACCTCCGACGCAGAGTTCTGTAAAAAACATTTTGCCGCGATTACCGAACTGACCCACGCGCTGGTGACCCAATATCCCGACGAGTATCGTGCCGTGGAGTTGCACGCCATATTTACAATGACTACGGGCAATATTCACGGAGGAGCCAACCGCATCAAAGAGTATTTCCGCAAACACCCCGACAACGCTTCGGCCCTGGAACTGATTACAAACTACGAGGCGGTGAGCGACCGTTTTGACTCGGTCAGATACTACTATTGTCTGCATCGTGAAGCCCTGCCCGAGAGTGTTGAGCCGCTGATTATGTTGTCCGCCTTGGAGCAACATCTCGGCAACAACCCCGAGGCACACAAATTCCTCAAACAGGCACTCCGTGTGGCTGCCGACAACGACTCGTTGCGTAGTTCGGTGATGGGAATGCAGGCCGATATGCTGTATAACGAGGGCAAGAAAGCCAAAGCATATAAACTCTATCGTCGTGCGCTCGACATCAACCCCGACAACTGCTCGGTGCTCAACAACTACGCCTACTTCCTGAGCCTCGATAGTGCTGACCTGGTGCGTGCCGAAACTATGGCTGCGCGTGCGGTGTCGATAGCCTCGACCAATGCCACCTATCTCGATACCTATGCCTGGGTGCTGTTCAAACGTGGCGAAACCGAGCGTGCGCTCAAAGTTATCAAACAGGCGGTGAGCCTTGATAGTTCGGGCAGTTCCGAGTTGCTGCTGCACTATGGCGATATACTCTATGCCACGGGCGAGAGATTTATGGCTCGAATGTATTGGCGCAGGGCGCTCAATGCCGGCCACGACCCCACCGAAATCGAACAGAGATTGAAACTACCTTAATATCGAAATATGACACGCAAACTTGCTATACTGCTGATGCTTATGACTTTGGGGTGGGGGAGTGTCCTCGGCCAGTCGGTCGAATCGTTGCGCAAAGACATCGAACGCGACCGTCAGGAGTTGAGCCGCATCGAGGGGTTGCTCCAAAAGAATACAGCCTCCAAAAAGTCCTCGGAGCGCGAACTCAAACTCATTCGCAACACCATCTCGGGTCGTCGCAAAGTCATCCGCAAACTCGACAACCAAATCAATGCACTCGTGGTGTCGGTGGAGCGCAAACAGCAGCAACTTTCGCAGGGCCAGAAACGTTTGGAGAGCCTGCGACGTGAGTATGCGGGCTATATCTATGAGGGTTACAAGAGTTCGCTGCGTGGCGATGCGCTGACCTTCCTGCTCTCGGCACGCGACTTCAACGATGCCAACCGTCGTCTGGGCTATATGCGTCGTGCGGCCGAAGCACGTCGTCAGACCGCAGCCGAGATAGACTCCATATCTACCGTGCTGGCGGTTCAAATCGAGGAGTTGGGAGCACGCAAGCAGGAGTTGTCCGACACCCGCTCGTCGCGTCAGAAGGAACTCAAAACACTCCGCTCCGACGAGAGTACCCAACAAAAGAAGGTAGCACAACTGACCTCCACCGAGAAAAACCTCAAAAGCAAGGCCAACGCCGCACGCAAAAAAATCGAACAAGCACAACGCAAAATCAACTCGCTCATAGCCGACGAAACCAAGAAAAAATCGGGACGTACACAAGCACAGATTGATGCCGATGTCATCCTGAGCGGTCAGTTCGGACAAAACAAGGGCAAGATGCCCTACCCCGTGCGCGGAGGTGTTATCATCGACCACTTCGGTCGCCAAAACCACCACCTGTACAGCAATATGGTTATCAATAATGGCGGTATCAATATTGCGGGTCAGGCGGGTGACCCCGTGAAGTGTGTGTTTGATGGCGAGGTGCGCACCATTTTGTCGCTTGCAAATCTGGGCCAAAATACAGCCGTTCTGGTACGCCACGGCGACTATTTTACGGTTTATCAAAACATTGTAAATGTGTCGGTTAAGGTGGGCGATAAGGTGACTATCAACCAAACAATCGGAACACTCCCGACCGTCGGTACCGAGGACGACCACTATCTCCACTTCGAGATATGGCAAAACAACCAAAAACTAAATCCCGAATATTGGCTCAACCGATAATCCGCATCCCGTTTTGATACGACACCACCCCTCACTCGGGTGGTGTTTTTTTGTGTATTTTGAATTAGTTAAATCGGCCGAAAGCATAAAATAGATTCGGCCGAAAGTGCGTTATGTGAGCGAAAATTGTGGAAATTAGGAATTGTGCCATAAAATTTTGTATATTTGTCCGCTATGAGAAAGATTATGAACGTTGCGATGCGCGCGATAATGTGTGCGGGTGTGCTGATGAGCCTGCTGATGTTGGGCGGCTGCGAGGACCTGAAATATGTCCGCGAGGACGGCTATGTGCTCTATTGGCGCAAGGCTGCACCCGAGGTGGTGTACAAGCGTCCCGACAACCTCTCGACCTTTACCCCCGCAATCAAAATACTGTTTTGGGGTAAGGAACCCGAATACACCGCAACCTACGCCCGCAGCCGAGCAACATACGAACAACTGTGTGCCAAATGGGGTGACACCGATTTCCGTGGAACTCGCAAGATTCTGGCCGACCATCCCGCCTACGAATACACCGCTACCGATTTGGGTTTCAGGGCTATTGATGTGAGTATCAGCAAGGATGTGTCGCGTGGAGGTGTGACCTATCCTGCGGGAACGTCGCTGGCCGAGGTGGCGCAACTGACCTTCACCACCCTGCGACGCTATATCGCCAATGGCTACAAAACCCTGCCCGATGCCGACTACTCGGCAATTCTCGAAATTGACGACCGTATGACCCTGTACGGCTACGAGCGAGTGTCGAAACTCTTTACCGAAATAACCCCCGAAGATATGAACCTTGTGGGCCCCTATGCTATGATAACGTGGTTGAGCAAAACCTCGGTGCCGCTGAGTTACGACATCACTGTTACGCTGACCGACGAGAACGGCAAGGTCTATGAGTGTACCACCCACGTTGACCCATACAACTTGCAATAAACGAATTTTTAGGACATTATGAAAAGATACCTCTTGCTGGCCGTGGCGCTGATGTGCGGCCTTGCAACAATGGCCCAAGGCCCTGTGAAGTGGTCGGCCTCGATAACCAAACAAAACGACAGCCTCTATAAGGTTGTGCTCGATGCGCGTATCGAACGCTCGTGGCATATCTACGACCTGGGACCCTATACCAACTCGGTAAACCCAACCACCGTAGAGTTTGAACCTTCGGCAGGTTACTCGCTTGTGGGTGAGGTGACCCCCGACCGCCCCTCGACCGTACACTACGACGAGTTGTACCAAACCAATATCGGCTATTGGGAGAACCGTGTGAGCCTTTCGCAACTTGTGCAACCGCGCAATAATGTGGATGTTGTGGTGACCGTTGAGTGGATGGCCTGCAACGATGGAAGTTGCACTCCGCCGTCGGACCAAACTTTTACACTGCCTATTAGCGATTTTGTGTCGTCGGAGCGCACCACCCCCGTGCCTCCTGCCAAGTTGCGCGACCTGTCGAGCAAAATCAAGACTATAACCAACACCGCGACCCCTCCCGAGCCCGAACCCTCGGCCGAGGAGCCTGCCAAACCCGTAATCCCCGAGCCTAAGGCTGTCAAGGTGGTGGATGCGACACCTCTTGTGCCTGCAACTCCCGTGAACCCTGCACCCGAACCGACTCCCGAGCCCGAAACACCAGCCCAGGAGCCTGTGACCGAAGCACCCGCCAACGAGGTGAGCGAGAGTGCGGCCGACGAGAGTGCGGGTGGCTCGATGTGGGCACTGATAATCGAGGCTGTGTTGTGGGGCTTTGCGGCTCTGCTTACTCCGTGTGTGTTCCCGATGGTGCCGATGACCGTGTCGTTCTTCATCAAGGGAAGCGAGAACAAACGCCGCGGAAGATTCAAAGCACTGATGTATGGCGTGTTTATCGTGCTGCTCTATACTCTGCCCATTGCAGTTATTATCCTTGCCACCCGTCTGATTGGCGGCGAGGCTGTGACTGCCGACATATTCAACTGGCTGGCAACCCATTGGCTGCCCAACTTGGTGTTCTTTGTGGTGTTTATGGTGTTTGCCGCCTCGTTCTTTGGCGCATTCGAAATCACAATGCCGAGTTCGCTGGTCAATAAAGCCGACCGAGGTAGCGAACGCGAAGGTCTTGGCGGTCTGTTCTTTATGGCTGTGACGCTGGTGCTGGTGTCGTTCTCGTGTACGGGTCCCATTGTGGGTACGGTGATTGTCAAATCGACCTCGGGCGAATTCTGGGAGCCGATTGTCACTATGCTGGCGTTCTCGGTGGCCTTTGCTTTGCCGTTTACACTGCTGGCGCTGTTCCCGTCGATGCTCAAATCGCTGCCTAAGAGTGGCGGCTGGCTCAACTCAGTGAAGGTTGTGCTGGGATTCGTGGAGGTCGCTCTGGGCTTCAAGTTCCTCAGTGTGGCCGACCAAACATACCACTGGGGATTGCTCGACCGCGAGGTCTATCTGGCCATTTGGATTGTGGTGTTTACACTTATGGGACTCTACTTGTTGGGCAAAATCCGCTTTGCACACGACAGCGAGGTCAAACATATCGGCGTTCTGCGCCTGAGCCTGGCTATTGCCGTGTTCTCGTTTGTGGTCTATATGATTCCCGGAATGTGGGGTGCTCCGCTCAAAGCGCTGTCGGGCTACCTGCCACCCATTTCGACACAGGATTTTGTGGTGGGTAAATATGCCTCGGCCGAGAGTGCCAAACCCGCCGACAACAACATTAAATACGCCGATGTGTTGCACCTGCCCCACGGACTGAACGGCTACTTCGACCTCGAACAAGGCTTGGAGGCCGCCCGCCGCGAGGGTAAACCCGTGTTCCTCGACTTTACAGGCCACGGATGCGTCAATTGCCGCGAGATGGAGGCCCGTGTGTGGAGCGATGCCGAGGTGCTGCGCCGCCTGCGTGAGGACTATATCATCATCGCCCTATATTCGGACGACAAACTGCCCCTGCCCAAGAGCGAATGGCTCACAACCGAGGGTGGCAAAATACTCAAAAGCATTGGCAAGAAGAACTCCTATATCGTCAATTCGCGCTATGGCATAAGTTCGCAACCCGCCTACCTGCTGTTGGACACCGAGGGAACTCCCCTTGTGCCGACCAAAGGCTATGACCTTGATATCCAAAACTATATCGACTTCCTGCAAAGCGGTGTCGATGCCTATAATGCCAGCCGATGAGCCTTAAAGTCACAATCCTCGGTCCGGCCTATCCCTATCGCGGTGGCCTTGCCTCCATTATGGAGACCCTTGCCCGCACCTTCCGTAAGCGTGGCGACAGTGCCCGTGTGCTGACCTTCACGGTGCAGTACCCGAGCCTGCTGTTCCCCGGCAAGAGCCAATACCGTGACGGAGAGCCCCCCGTGGATGTCGATATTACGCGCTGTGTGAGTACCATAAATCCGCTTAATTGGATTAAAGTCGGACAACTCATCCGCCGTGAAGCCCCCGACCTGCTGGTGCTCAAATATTGGACTCCGTTTATGGCCCCCTGCTTTGGTACTATTGCCCGTATCGCTCGCGGCAACGGCCGTACCCGTGTGGTGTGCCAAATCGATAATGTGGTGCCGCACGAACACCATTGGTTCGATTCGATGCTGACCCGCTACTTTGTGAATAGTGTTGACGGCTTTGTGTATATGTCACACGAAGTTGGCCGCGAGTTGGAGCAGTTTACCCGAGGTCAGAAGTGTGTATATTCGCCCCACCCGATGTTCGAGAACTTTGGGTCGCCCATTCCCCGCCGTGAGGCGTGCAACCGCTTGGGACTCAACCCCGAAGTGAACTATATGCTGTTCTTCGGCCTGGTGCGCGATTATAAGGGGCTGGATATGCTGCTCGATGCGTGGGCGCAGTTGAAGGCTAAGGGCGCAACCGAGGGCCGACGACTTATCGTGGCGGGCGAATTTTATACCGACCCGCGACCCTATACCGAACAAATCGAACGCTTGGGACTTAGCGACGACGTGATATTGCACAATTGGTTTGTGCCCGACGAGCAGGTGCCGCTCTACTTCTCGTTGGCCGATGCTCTGGTGTTGCCCTATCGCACCGCAACCCAAAGCGGAGTGACACAGATAGCCTACAACTTCGATGTGCCGATGATAGCCACCGATGTTGGCGGTCTTGGCGAAATCGTAATCCACGAGCGCACGGGTCTGATGTGCGAACCCTCGGTTGAGGGTATCGCTGCGGCGCTCGAACGCTTCTGGGGCGAGGCTCTGCACGACGCTATGGTGGCCGCAATGCCCGAAGAGAAAAAACGTTTTAGTTGGGAGCGTGCAGCCCAGGCGTTAGTCGATGCATCGGACAAATAACTCCCAATATGCCCTATGTGTAATTCCTCAAAGGTGTCCAACATTTGTTTTGGATACCTTTTTTTGTTGTTTTTGGCGGCTAAAACTTCGTAGAAGTTGGCGAAACCGAAAAAAATAAATAACTTTGCGATTAGCAAGATGCAATTCTAATCAACACTAATTTTATAAACACTATGCTTAAACGTATTTCGAAAGCACTTCTCGGCGTTATGCTGTGCTGTGCTACTGCAACCGTTTCGGCCGGTCCGAGAGTCGTATTTATGGGCGACTCAATCTTCCAAGGCTGGGGCGAAAAAGTTTCGACGTTCTTCTCGGAGAACAATTTCCTGAACAAAGGTATCAGCGGCCACACCACCGCCGATATGCTGTTGCGTTACACCGGTGATGTTGTAAATTCGGGTGCCCAAGCCGTAGTTATTATGGCCGGTATCAACGACATCGCTCAAAACGACGGCTCGCTGCGTCCCGTTGACGATATCGCAATGAATATCGCTTCGATGGCCAAAGCCAGCGCCGATGCAGGTCAAAAGGTTATCCTGTGCAGCATTCTGCCCTCGTCGAACTTGTGGGGTAGAACCGCAGACCCCGAGAACTATGTTAGCCGCTTGAACGATATGATTCAAGAAATCGTGCTCGAAAACGACTACGCTTTCTGTGACTTCTATTCGGCATTTGTAATGGCTGACGGTACTTTGGACTACGACCTGCTGCTCGAAAGCGAGGTTGAGGGTGCAATGAACGGCGGCACCAACTGCCACCCCAGCTACAAGGGCTACCTTGTAATGGCCGAGGCTCTGCTGCCTATCGTAAATGAGGTTGTTCCTGCTGCTGAGCAAGAGTAATCTGCTGTGTTAAACCTTTTTAATCAAGCAAAGAAATCATGAAAAAATATTTTCTGTTGTTCGCGGCTGCTCTTGTAATGGGTATGACCGCTTGCGGACCCCAGGATGAACCCCAGGAGCCCGCTAAATTGGAGGTTTCGGTCACTACCCTTGCTGCTGAGAGCGCAGCCGAGTGGACCGCCGACATCCAAATTACTGCCAACGCAATGTGGACCGCATCGAGCAATGCCGATTGGGTATTCGTTTCGCCCGACGCAGGTACCACCTCGGCCACTGCTACCGTAACCGTTTTGGAGAACACCACTTATGACGATCGCGAGGCCGTTATTACCATCGCAATGGAGGGCGTTGAGCCTCACACTATCGCTGTGTCGCAACCCGCTGCCAAAGGCGTTAATATCGAGAGCGACCTGTCGTATAACGTAGGTGTTGAGGGTCAAAGCATCGACATCAAAGTGATGACCAACACCGAGTACACCGTTGCTGTTGCCGACGATGCCAAAGAGTGGATTTCGATTGAGGAGCCTACCCGTGCATTGGAGGAGAAACACTTCACTATCAAAGTTGCTGCCAACGATACCTACGACGTTCGTGAGGGTAAAGTTACCGTAAGCAGCGAGGCAGGTGAGGATGTTATCACCATCAAACAAGCCGAGGCTCTGGCAGTTATCGTTACCGACGAGCCCGTTGAGGTTGCAGCCGAGGGTGGCGAAATCAGCATCCTGGTTCAATCGAATGTTGAGTACACCGTTACCATTCCCGAGGAGTGCACCTGGATTACCCGTCCCAGCACCCGTGGTCTGGTTGAGACTGAGGAGAAATTTGTTGTAGCCCTCAATGAGTTGGCTGCTGCCCGTGAGGTTACCCTCGTGTTCACTTCGGAACTCGGATCGGATGAGGTTGTTGTTAAACAAGCAGGCAACGAGAACGCAGCTATCGAGATTCCCGATACCTACTTCTCGAAATTCCTGATGAACCGTTACGACGCCAACGAAGATAAAAAACTGACCAAATCGGAGTTGGAGGCTATTACCGAACTCGCATTGTGGAGCACCAACAAAGATATGTATGTAGTGCCCCTGCGTGGTCTTGGCAGCCTGGCCGGTATCGAGTATATGACTAACCTCCAAAAACTCGACATCCGTAACTCGATTAACGTTAAGGCTCTGGACGTTACCAAGAACGCCAAACTGACCGAACTGTTGATTCAAGGTACCGCTATCAGCACCATCGACCTGTCGGGCAACCCCGAACTGAAAGTGCTGAACGTCAACGATTCGAAACTGACCGCTCTGGACGTTACCAAGAACACCAAACTCGAAAAACTCTACGCAAGCAATATCGCTGTTTCGACTATCGACCTGAGCGCCAACACCGCTCTGCGCGTACTGAACGCCGGTTTCTCGGGTATCACCTCGATTGACCTGTCGAAAAACACCGCTTTGGAGCAAGTTTATCTGCCCGGTAACCAACTCACTTCGATTGATGTTGCTGCTCTGACTTCGCTCAAAGCAATCAACGTTGAGTTGAACAAACTCACCTCGCTCGACCTGTCGAAAAACACCGCTCTGAAAGCGATGAACGCAGGCCGTAACGCCCTGACTTCGATTAACGTTGCAGGTCTGGCTAACCTCAAATACCTGACCGTTAGCAACAACCCCGAGTTGGCAAGTGTATCGCTCAACGGTCTGTCGAACCTGGTAGGTCTGTATGCAGGCTGGACCGGTCTGACTTCGATTGACATCGCTGCCAACACCAAATTGGCTGTTGTAAGTGTGAACGACACCAAACTGACCTCGATTTCGACCGCTGCCAACGCTGCTACTCTGCGTGGTCTGCGTATCGATGGTAGCCAAATGACTACCTATGACGTTTCGGGCAACCAATCGCTCAAATACCTGATGGCTGAGGGTACTCCTTCGCTCAAAACCATCAAAGTTTGGGATGAGTTCAACAAGTTGGTTCCCGTTTCTACCTTCTACAAAGACGAGGCTACCGAGTGGGAGGGTGGTTACCTGCCAGAGACCGCACAAGGTATCAACCTGAGCGAGAATGGTAACGCTAACTGCTACATTGTAAATGCTGCTGCAACTATTTACCACTTCGACGCTACCGTTAAAGGTCACGGTAGAACCGGTAAAGTTCAACGTAACCGCTACTCTGACCCCATCTATATGGAGTTCGTTGAGGGTGGCGCAGGCGCAGGCCAAACCAGTGTTACCTTGGAGCCTAAGGGTGCTAAACTCGTAAGTTACCAACCTTATATCCTGAAAGAGCGTGAGTATGTGACCGCTTGTCCTATCAAACCTGAGTCGGTTATGTTCTATGGCGACGGTAAGATTGAGTTCGAGACCGCTGATACCTTCGTTCCCGGTAACGTTGTTATCGCTGCTACTGACGAGAATGGCGAGATTATTTGGAGCTGGCACATCTGGTGCGCCGAGGGTTACGATCCCGACTTGACCAAGAAGAAATTCGGTACTTCGGCAACCACCGGTTACATTCTCGACCGTAACATTGGTGCTTCGATTGCAGACCCCGAAGAGTGGGACGCTTGGGGTGCTTCGCAAGCATCGGGTGTTCAATTCCAATGGGGACGTAAAGATATGTTCTCGGGTCCCATCGATATGCTCTCGAGCGACGGTAACCGTGGTGGCGTAGGTCACGCTGTTATGGATGCCGATGGTAGTCTGATTTATGGTTCGAACGGTCCTGGTGGTGACCAATACATCTATCCCAAGGATAGCGACAAGGGCTGTATCGTAATGGCTGACTTGGGCGAGGGTCACACCTTCGAGCAAGCAATTGAGTACACCATTAAGAACCCCGTGAAGATTGCTCACCGTTATGGCCGTGGTAGCACCGGTGGTGGTACCTGGTGGGGTGATCCTCGTGCTGCTGTAAGTGGCGAGGGTTCGGACCTGTACGCTTGGGGTAACCCCAATGCTTGGACCGGTACCGTAGTTAAGACTATCTATGACCCGTGTCCCGCAGGTTGGATGGTACCTCCCGTAACATTTGGTTACCGTATGGCCGACAACTGTACTATTACCAAAAAGACCTATGGTTGGGTAATCAACGACGGTGGTGATGACGTTTACATTCCTCTGTCGGGTTCGCGTTGGGCTGACGCATCGAAGTTCTTCGATGTTAAACAATGTGCAACCGGTTGGATGTCGGCAGCAGGTGATGCTGACCACCAAAGTGGTGCCGGTTACTCGATTATCAACGATGGAACTGATGAAGCTCCTGTGGTTCACACCATCAACCGTGAGCAAAACTCGGCAACCTATGAGGGTGGTCAACCTCTGAAATGGGGTGTATTGTGCCGTCCCGTACGTTGCGTAATGGAGGGCTGGGAGTAATCCTGCCTTCGGCTTAAATACCGTCGAGGGTGAATCCCTCACGGACTGAAATTTCGGTGTCGTCCACTGCGGACGGCACCGATTTTTTTGTGAAATAAATGTGCGAAAATCCCAACATATGTGTATATTAATAAAAAAAAAGATTATATTTGCGTTGTGTAATGACACAAAAAACAAACAAAACCAAATAAACCTTTATTAATCTAAAAACTTTCCATTATGAGAAAACTTGCAATGGCTATGTTGAGCCTCGTACTCCTGGTAGGCGCCGCTCAACTGTCGGCAGGACCGCGCGTGGTGTTTATGGGCGATAGTATCACTCGCCTGTGGGGCTCCAACGACGCTACGTTCTTCACCGAGAACAACTTTGTGTGCAGAGGTATCGACGGCCAAACCACACGCCAAATGCTTGCCCGTTTCCAAAGTGATGTTATCGACGCTGCTCCCCAAGTGGTAGTTATCGGCGCCGGTACCAACGACATCGCCCAAAACGAAAAGGACGAAGCCGAAAAACCTATCTTTGTGACCATTGAGCAAATCGCTGCCAACATCTTCAAAATGGCAGAAATGGCACAAGCCGCAGGCATCAAGGTTATCTTGACCACCACAATGCCTTCGAACTACTATTGGTTTAGCACAGAGGTTAAACCTGCTGATATGCTTCCGCGTTTGAATAACTTGCTCGAAGAGTACGCTGCTACTCACGAGTGCGGTTGGGTAGACTACTACTCGATGTTCCACACCGAGACCGGTAGATTCGACGAGCGCTGGTCGTATGACGACACTCACCCCAGTGCGCACACCTACGACGTGATGCAACAAGCGCTGATGCCTGTCCTTGAACCTATGTTGAACGAATAATGCAAGGAGGAATTGAACTATGAAAAAATTTATGACTATTGCCCTTGCGGCGCTTGTTTTTGTAGGTTGTAACGATACTCCCGAGCCGGATCCTATCGTTCCCGTTCTCGATATTGAGGCTGTCACCGTTGACGCTCCCGCCGAAGGTGTTGAGGATTTTGAGATTTTTGTAAACTCTAACTTGGCTTGGGCTGTTGTTCCCTCGGCTGAGTGGATTGAAGTTCTCCCCGCAGAGGGTGAGGGCGAGAGTATTGTTTATATCAATGTTGCTGCCAACGAGACTTATGACGCTCGTGAGGCTAGCGTAACCATCTCGCTGACCGACCCCGTATTTGCTGAGCAAGTTCCCGCTGTTACCATCCCCGTAACCCAAGAGGCTAAAAAGGCTATGGTAGTGGGTCAATCGCGCTTTGAGGTAGGTGCTGAGGGTGAGACCGTTGAAATCAACCTTTCGACCAACGTCGAGTACGAGGTTACTTTTGATGTTGATTGGCTGAGCCTCGAAGAGACCACTCGTGGTTTGGAGGAGAAGGTTGTTCGCGTGGTTGTTGCTGCCAACGAGACCTATGACCCCCGCGAAGGCGTGATTACCATCACCAGCGAACTCGGTTCGGACAAAATCCGCGTAAAACAAGAGGAGGCTCGCACCGTTGAGGTTGATGCCGAGGAGCAAGAACTCTTCCCCGCCGAAGGTGGTCAAGTAACCTTCACCGTAAGCCAAAATATGGACTACGATGTTGAGATTACCGCCGAATGGATTACCAAAGCCAAAGGCTCGCGTGCTCTCGAAACCGACGAACTCGTATTTGATGTTGCTGCCAACGAGACTCCCGATGTTCGTGTTGGTTATATCATCGTAACTTCGGAGGTTCAAACCGATAGCATCAAGGTTGCCCAAGCAGGTAGCGCCGAGGCAGTTGTTGAGATTAAAGACGGCCGTCTGGCTCGTATGTTGCGCAACGCTTATGACACCAACGAAGACCAAGAACTGACCCTGGGAGAGTTGGCTGCCGTAAAAGAACTGTCGCTGGTTCGCCAAGCAAGCAACTTCTCGTGGATTTCGGAGGGTATCACCGACCTGTCGGATCTGAAATATATGCCCAACATCGAGAAACTGAACATCTCGTTTAGTAATATCGAGGCTGTAAACCTGTCGGTTCTTCCTAACCTGACCTGGTTGTGCGCCAACAATACCAAACTGACCGCACTCGACCTGTCGAAAAACACCGAACTGACCTATCTCGACCTGGGCGCATCGCCTATCGCATCGCTCGACCTGTCGAACAATACCAAACTTGTTGAGGCTCAACTGAGTGGTATGGCTCTGACCGCCCTCGATGTTACTGCTCTCAAAGACCTGAAAGTGCTGAATGTTGCTTACAACAAAATCTCGACTCTGGATGTTTCGAACAACATCGCTTTGGAGGGTCTGTATGTAAACGGCAACGCCCTGACCGAACTCAATGTTTCGGCTCTGTCGGCTCTGAAACGTCTGAACTGCGAGCACAACCAAATCACCGCTCTGAACGTAACCGCTAACTCGCAACTCGTTCTGCTGAACTGCGGTCGCAACGCCCTGACCAGCCTTAATGTTTCGGGTCTTGCTAACCTGGTTACCCTGTCGTGCCCCTACAACACCGCGCTGACAAGCCTCGACCTGAGTGGCCTTGCAAAACTGCGTAACCTGTATGCACACCACGCAGGTCTGACCTCGCTGTCTACCGCAAGTTGCCCCGAACTCGGTCAAGTTCACGTTAATGACAACGCCCTGACCGGCTATGACTTCTCGGCTAACTCGCTCCGTGGTCTGTGTATCGACGGCAATAACCCCCTGACCGGTTCTATCGATATCAGCAAAACAAGTGTTTACAACACCTTGAAATACCTGTATGCTGACGTTGCAAGTCTGTCGAGCATTAAGATTCCTTCGTGGATTAATACTTACTTCCCGATTGACCACATCCACAAAAATGAGGCAACCAAATTCGACGGTGGTTTCTATTTGGAGCCCCTGCCTGTTGATTTGAGCGAAAATGCTACCTCGAACTGCTACATTATCAATAAAGCCGATACTCTTTACAAGTTCAAAGCAACCGTTAAGGGTAATGGTGTTGCTGCTCTGGGCGACGATGTTACCGAAATCGCTCCTGCCAAGGCTCGTCTGTTGTGGGCTATGTCTGCTTGGCAAATGAACGAGGGTGATGAAGATAACGATTGGCCTTCGAACCTCGGTAACAACAACGCTGACAAGATGATTCTTGCTACCTCGGTTACCCTTACCGAAGATGGTTATATTGAGTTTGCTACCGGTTCTGATATGCCCGACGGTAACGCAGTTATCGTTGCAACCGACGATAGCGGTAATATTCTTTGGAGCTGGCACATCTGGGCTATCAAAGGCTATGAGCCCGCTGCTGAGGACCACTATGTAACTACTCACGGCCTGAATGTATATATGATGGACCGTAACCTGGGTGCAACCTCTGATGTTTCGGATATCGCCGAGCCTACTATGGGTGACTACATTGGCACTCGTGGCTTGTACTACCAACGGGGACGTAAAGACCCGTTCTATGGCTCTATCAAGTTCAATGGCTATGCTGCTAAATTGGCTCTGTTTGCCGAGGATGGCTCGTTCACTACTCCTTATGCAATCTATGGTAACGATCGTGCTATGGCTAAATTTGCTGTTGCCGACATCCCGGGTTGGAGTGGTCTGCGTAGCAGCATCGACTTCACTATCGCCAATCCTATGGCTTACCTTACTTCGGGCTCGAAACAAGGTTACTCGTGGTTGAATACTGCCGCTGCTGAGTCGGGTCAAACCACTGAGTGGGGTAAACTTTGGGGTAACCAAGCCGCTGAGGCTCTGGGTGGCGTGAAGACTATGTACGACCCCTGCCCCGTAGGTTATAGCGTTCCTGCACCCGGTAAATTTGCATTCATCACATCGCACCAAGACGACGCAACGGCTTACTACAACAACAATGCTGCTTGGAAGTACAACTGCCGCGAGCAAATCTTCGCCGATACTCTGAATGCAGATAATGTTTATCCCGCGATCAACACAACGTTCAAGCAACGTCCTTACGGTATGCACTTCTACATTCACGGTGCTAAAACTCCTGCCGAGGTTGAGGAAGGTGCTCAAAACTATGGTGTGGAGCCCGATGATAAGACCGTTGCTTACTTCCCCGTAACCGGCCACTTGAATTATGGTATGAGCGACTACACTTATAGTGACTGGTCGGCTGTGACCGCATTCTCGAATGCGCCTACTCCTGACAAGGCTTATGGTAGTGGTATGAACTACTTTATGTCGGCAAACTATGCCGGTGACTTCTATCGCTACAACTACCGTAGTATGAGTTACGGAGACCAACAAGGTAAGGCTATGCCCGTACGTTGCTTCCGTGAGAACTAATCTTTGAGAGTGAGGTGGGAGGACCTTCGGACTCCTTCCACCAAACTTTATAAATGAAATCAGGTCGTCCACCAATGTGGACGACCTGATTTGTTTTTGTAGAGTGTTGCAGCCGCGAGGTCACAATATTAGATGCCACACCAGGATACAAAAAGCCCCTCCCAAGATATAAAAAGCCCCCTCC
>JAFTYJ010000069.1 GCA_017464745.1 Rikenellaceae bacterium
CTTTGATTGTCAGTGTGTTGTCGTAAGTTACGCTCCAACCTTCGGGCGCATTGATTACGTAGTCGATAACGTTTTGGGTGGTGACTTCGAAACAAATGCTGTCGCCATATTCCAATACTACCTCTTCGGGAGCCTCATTAATTACGAATGAGGGTGTGTCTTGGTTGTAGCGTGCCAATTTGAAACTCTCACCATTGGTCAAAGTGATAGTAACAAAGTTGTCGTTGCTGAGGTCAATGGTCTTGAAGAGCGAATCGCCGTTAGTGCCATTGTTGCCCGTCGCCCCGTCCTTGCCTTCGGCTATGACTCCTGTCGAACTCCAAGTTACACCACCATCGGCCGAGATTTCCCACTCTTTCGATGTGCTGTTTATGCGTATTTGGGGTGCTGTGGCATCTTTACCGTCATTACCATTTTGTCCGTCTTTACCATCAATACCATTGGCTTGTACCTTAGCACCATCAATCAGCAGCCACTCGCCGTCGAGTGTCCAATAGTAGTTGCCATCGGTATCATCTTGTGCTACTGAAATTGTGGGTGCATTAACTCCGTCGATTCCATTGGTGATTGTGGCGACGGTGTTGTCGGAGAAGGTGATGGTGTAGCCGTTGTTGGTGGGTGTTACATCTTTGATGGTGATGTCTTGTTGCAGAGCCTGAATGATTTGTTGCAAGGTAATGAGGTTGTCGTTGGTCGCGGTTACACTTTTTTCGAGTGATTCGACGCGTTCTTTGACACTCTCGATTTCGGCCCATAGGTTGGTGTCGTCGTATGTCGTATCGCTACAACCATACAAACAAAAAACCAATAATGCGATTGCTGTAAAAGTTCTGAATCTCAACATAATTATAAAAATTAATTAAACAAAAGTTGTACGTAGCATTTTTTTCTGACTACGGCAGCCTTTGTTCGATTCAAAACCCATATCCGCAACTACCGACAATACCCACTCCATACAAGTGGAATTGTCGCTATCCGACACGCCTCCCGCAATGATGTGCGAGAATTATGAACCACGGATAAAAACGTTGTTTTGATTCGTACCCGTAGTCCTGCGAGTTTCAAATCCTCTTAATGCTCACGGCAGGTCTTCTGACTTGTCCCGATTGTTGCGCCTTCCCAGCCATATTTGCGGCCAGTGGCAAAGAGTGCAACAAACTTAGTTCTATCCGAGGTTTGCTCGGGTAGGGGATATACAGCAACAGGCATTGTCCCGGATTCGCACCGGATTCCCTATTCTCTCGATTGGTCGCAGCGGACCGCACGAGAACCGTTTGCACTGCAAATATAGATATTAAATTCGAAAGTTGGCACTTTGAGTGCCGATTTTTTTTAGCGTTGGTGTGTTGCGGGGTATATATCAACCTCGTAGTAACCACCTCGGGCATTCATCTGGACGGTGAAGTGTGGCTTGCCACAGATGATGTCGCAACCATAGGTGTGGACGTGACCTGCAAATGATGCAACCAGATTGGGCGCAGTGGTTATGAGTTTGTGAAATGCAAAATCTACGGCTTTGTGTCCGCCTTTTGGCCAACGCTCACGCCTTTCGGTTTTCCAGCCGTTATCGTGTGTAGCATCCCAATCGGGGTGGCCAATGCCGTAACCCACAGGGCGGCCGGGTGCATACATCGGAATGTGCATCATAAGGATGAAGGGCTTGCCATCATTAATCTCTCGGCGTGTCCACTCGTATTGACGAGGGAGAATGTCGTATGTCGAACTATCAATAAACAGCAGTTTGACTCCGCCGATATTGACAGCATAGCAGTCGGGGTTGTTGCCATCGAAAAGTGGGAGAAGTCGTTTCTCACGCCACGTTTTGCGAAGTGCAATGCGTCCTCCCGCCATTCCTTCGTAGTGCCAATCGTGGTTGCCGGGGGTGTAGTAATAGGGGATTCCGCTTTGTTCCAAAATGTCAACTGCCCACTCGACGGCTGCTTCCGATGGGTAACTCACGATATCGCCTAACAGGGCAATGGCATCGGCTCCGCGTTTGCGAGCTAATTCTACCACCTCGCGGAATGACTCTTCGGGCGAAGTTGGGCGTCCATTGGCGTAGTGCTTGGTGTTGTGAAAGGCGGATGCCATACGTTTACTGAATTGACGGAACGGCTCTTCGCGTTCGTCGCTCATCCATAAGTGGCTATCGGCCATAATGAATATTCGGATTGTATCAGTTGCGCCATCAATATTCATCCGTACTCGGGGCGGATTGTAGGAGTATGTGGTGAGTGTCGAGGTTGTGTTTGGGCGGGCTGCATAGATGTCCGAAATACAAGCGATGGTAAATATTACCATCCAAACGGCAGTTCGAAATAGTTGCATAGGGCGGGGTAGTTTTTTAGTAAAGGCAAATATATCGCTTTGTGGGCTGAAAACAAAGTATTGTGATGCGAATTGAAGATAGTTTGTAAAGTTTTGCCGAGTTTTGGCATATTGTCGATAAAAATCGCTATCTTTGCGCAAATTTATAGTATTCTTTCAAGAAACTGTTTTAAGGAGATGAAAATTGCTCTTGCACAATTGAATTATACCGTCGGCGATTTCGACGGAAATACCGCCAAGATTATTGAGGCTGTCAATCGCGCCAAAGGCGAGGCTGCCGATTTGGTCGTTTTTGCCGAACTTTCCATTAGCGGAACCCCTGCATATAGTCTGCTCGAAAAGGTGACATTCCTGGAACATTGCGAGGAGGCTCTGGTTGAGATTGCATCCTATTGCGATGGAATTTCGGCTTTGGTCGGACTCCCTATTCAACGTGAGGACGGCGCAACGGTTAGTGCTATGGCGCTGATTCAAAACCGTAAGGTTATACGTTATGTCACCAAGGAGTTTATCCGCATTGGCGACGACCGTCCCTTTATGTTTGGCGGTAGTGGTGTGCAATATGTCAAAATGTGTGGCAAAAAGGTGGCTATCGTTGTGGGCGAAGATATCTACAAAGAGCAGGAGTATGGTCGTAATGCCGACCTTATCATCAATACTCGCTCGTCGCAATATCGTCGCGGTATTGTCGAGAAACGCTACAACGATTATTGCGATATGGCCTATCGTTATAACAAGCCTATTGTGATGGTCAATCAAGTGGGTGCACAAACCGATGTCGCTTTTGATGGTTCGTCGGCTGTGTATAACGACCGTGGCGGAATGGTTGCAATGCTCAATAGTTTTGCCGAAGATTTCCGAGTGATTGATACCGAGGCCGAAAATCCCGTTGTGGAACTCCCCGCACAAAATCGTACCGAGAATGTCTATAAGGCTATTATCCTCGGTTTGCGTGACTATTTCGCCAAAAATGGATACTTCAAAGCCTGCATCGGAATGTCGGGCGGTATCGATTCGGCAGTTGTGGGTGCATTGGCAGTTGAGGCGTTGGGTGCCGAGAATGTTCACTTCTTGATGATGCCTTCGCAGTTCTCGTCCGACGAGAGTGTGGTTGATGCTATCGAAATGGCCAAACGTATGGGCGTCGAGTATAATGTTATCCCTATTAACGAGGCTTATAAGTCGCTGACCGACTCGTTGATTCCTGTTTGTGGCGGAACCCCCTTCGGCGTTACCGAGGAGAATATCCAATCGCGTATTCGTGCCATAATGCTGATGGCTATGGCCAATAAGTTCAAATATACTATCCTCAATACCACCAACAAGAGCGAGTTTGCGACCGGTTATGGTGCGCTGTATGGTGACTATATCGGCGATTTCAGCGTTTTGGCCGATGTCTACAAATGTGAGGTCTATTCGTTGGCACGGTATATGAATCGCGAACGCGAGGTTATTCCCGTCAGCATCCTCGAAAAGGAGCCGTCGGCAGAGTTGTATCCCGGACAGAAAGACTTGGACTATCTGCCGCCGTATGATGTGACCGATGCAATTCTGTATCGTATGATTGAGCAGGGACAACACCGCGAGGAGATTATCAATGCCGGATTTGATGATGAGGTTGTGCGCCATATCCATTCGAGATTGGTTAAGGCAGCGGCCAAACGTCACCAATTCTGTCCTATTCTGCGTGTGTCGACAAAGCCGCTCAAACCCGGTGTCGAAATTCCTCTGACTACACGCTACGGACTCTATTACTAATTTCTCAAAATCCGACCTATGGAGCAGATTCAACACAAGGCGGTGGTGGTTGCCGTCGAAGGCAATATTGTTGAGGTCGAGATGACTGTAAATGATGCGTGCGAAGGCTGTCGTGCCAAAGAGGTCTGTGGCGCAGGCGGCGAACAACGCATAGTGGCGATTCACGATACCTATGCCCGAAGTTATACGCCGGGTGAAGAGGTTATGATTTCGCTCGACGAGATTATGGGTGTCAAAGCCGTAGTCTATGCCTATATTGTTCCATTCTTTATTATGATAGCCGTTATGTTTGGCACCAAGGCGTTTGATGCAAGCGATTGGGTGTCGGGTGGCGGTGCTCTGGGTGCTGCTGCCCTCTATTATGTGGGGCTGTGGCTGATGCGTGGCAAGTTGGAAAAGGAAATAGTCTTTAAAATCAATAAATTGTAATGGTAACTCTTGGTTACACCGTATTGATTCTTTGCGTTTTGGGCGTTGTGGCGGCACTTCTGCTCTATTTTGTGGCGCAAAAATTCAAGGTTGTCGAGGATCCGCGTATTGATGCCGTCGAAAAGATGTTGCCCGGCGCCAACTGTGGTGGATGTGGTCGAACCGGTTGTCGTGCTATGGCCGAAGCTTTGGTTAAGAATGCCGACATCTCGTCGCTGTATTGCCCTGTGGCTGGTAGCGAGGGTATGGCACAAATTGCCGAGTATTTGGGTAAGAGTGCACCTGTGCGTGAACCTCGTGTGGCTGTTGTGCGTTGTGCTGGCAGTTGTGACAAACGTCCCAGAACGAGTACCTTCGATGGAGCGACTTCGTGTGCTATTGTCGGAAGTTTGTTTGCCGGCGAAACCGGATGTTCGTATGGCTGCTTGGGATTTGGTGATTGTAGTGTGGCCTGCGAGTTCGGTGCAATTCATTTGAATCCCGTTACACGACTTCCCGAAGTTGATGAAGACAAATGTACCGCGTGCGGAGCCTGTGTCAAAGCGTGCCCGAGAATGATTATCGAGTTGCGCCGCAAAGGAATCAAGAATCGCCGCGTCTATGTGTCGTGTGTCAATAAAGAGAAAGGCGCTGTGGCCCGCAAGAGCTGCAAGGCATCGTGTATAGGCTGTTCGAAATGTGCTAAGGTGTGTCCGTTTGAGGCTATCAGTATCGATTGTAATCTGGCCTATATCAACGCCGAGAAATGCCGTTTGTGTCGCAAGTGTGTGGCCGAATGTCCTACGGGCGCTATCGTCGAGGTCAATATGCCGCCGCGCAAAGTGGCTGACCCCGCTACTGCTCCCGCAACCCCGACTCCTCAAAAAGCAGACTCGTCTGCCAAATCCAATAAAGAGTGACAACTATGTTGAAGACATTTCCCCTGGGCGGAGTTCATCCGTCGGAGTGTAAACTAAGTCGCCAATCCGCTATCCGATATATGCCCGTGCCCGAAGTGGTAACCATCCCTTTGGCACAACATATCGGAGCCCCCGCACTACCTATTGTCAAAAAGGGTGACCGTGTGGTGGTTGGTCAGTTGATTGGTCGAAGCGAAACTTTTGTGTCGAGCCTTATTCACTCGTCGGTGTCGGGTGTGGTTACTACGGTGGATATGTTCGAAGGCCCGCAAGGTCGTCGCCAAATGGGTGTAACCATTAAGGTCGAAGGTGACGAGTGGAGCCCCGAAATTGACCGCTCGCCCGAAGTTGTACGCGAATGTACACTCTCACCCTCCGAAATCCTCAAAAAGATTACTGAGGCGGGTATCGTAGGTATGGGTGGCGCAACATTCCCAACCCACGTCAAATTGTCTATCCCTCCCGGTAAAACTGCCGAATACCTTATTATTAATGGCGTTGAGTGTGAACCCTACCTTACAGCCGACCATCGTGTGATGTTGGAACGTGGTGAGGAGGTGCTTATTGGTGTTGAACTGTTGGCACGCTGTCTGGGTGTGCGTCGTACATATATCGGTGTCGAGAATAATAAACCCGACGCTATCGAACACCTTCGTAAACTTGCATCCAAATTCGATAATATTCGAGTAGTACCCCTCAAAGTTCAATATCCCCAAGGTGGCGAAAAACAACTTATTGCCGCTATCACAGGACGTGAAGTTCCCTCGGGTGCACTGCCTGTTGATGTTGGCTGTGTCGTGCAGAATGTGGGTACCGCTCTGGCTGTTTATGAGGCTGTCCAAAAAAATAAGCCGCTGATTGACCGTGTTGTGACCGTTACGGGTCAGGGTATGGTATCGCCTGCCAACTTTATGGTGCGTATTGGAACTTCGATGCGCGAGGTTGTGGAGTTTGCGGGTGGTATGCCTGCGGATGGTGCCAAAGTTGTGTGCGGAGGACCTATGATGGGTCGTGCAGTGTCGAACCTCGAAGCCCCCATCACCAAAGGTGCATCGGGATTGCTGATTTTTGATCGCAAAGATGCGTTGCGTAAACCCGAAGGGTCGTGTATCAAGTGCGGCAAATGTGTGGAGGTGTGCCCTATGGGCTTGGAACCCTATCTGCTCAATGTGTTGTCGCGCAAACATCGTTGGGAGGAGTGCGAGGCTGCCGCCGCTGCCGATTGTATAGAGTGTGGTAGTTGCTCATATATCTGCCCTGCAAATATTGCCCTGTTGGACTATATCCGTTGGGGTAAGAGCGAGGTTATGAAAGCCATTCGTGCCCGTAATAAACGCTAATATTTTCCAAAGAAAACATACAGAAGATATGGATAAATTGATTATATCGCCCTCGCCTCACGTCCACGGAGGTCTTTCGACCAATCGCCTGATGGGTGATGTGTTGGTGGCTTTGTTGCCAGCCTTTGCGGTGAGTGTGTGGGTGTTCGGAGTGTCGGCTCTGTTGGTTACGGCTGTGGCCGTGGCCTCGTGTGTGTTGTTTGAAGCGGCTATCCAAAAGTGGGCGCTGAAACGTACCGATACCCTGCTGCCCGCAGTACTTACGGGTGTGTTGTTGGCATTCAACCTTCCGAGTAATATTCCGTTGTGGCTTGTTGCTGTTGGCTCATTTGTGGCGATTGCTATTGCCAAGATGTCGTTTGGTGGACTTGGTCGCAATGTGTTTAACCCGGCGCTGGTGGGTCGTGTATTCCTGCTGGTTGCCTATCCTGTGCAGATGACCTCGTTTCCCGAGGTGGTCGATTCAACTACGGGTGCAACCCCGCTGGCTATGGCCAAAGGTGCATTGCGTAGCGGACAATCGGTGAGCGATATTATGCCTAACCTCGATTATTTGCAAATGAGCCTCGGACAGATGTCAGGATCGTTGGGAGAGGTTGCCGCTATTGCCTTGTTGTTGGGTGGAGTCTATATGCTGATTCGCCGAACCATTACCTGGCATATCCCCGTGGCGGTGTTGGGCTCAATGGCCGTGATGACGGGCGTTATGCACGCAAGCCACCCCGAAACCTATATGGACCCGATGTTCCACCTGCTGAGTGGTGGCGCAATCCTTGGCGCGGTTTATATGGCAACGGACTATGTGACCTCGCCTATGACCGCGTGGGGTAAAATCATATTTGGTGTGGGTATTGGCGTTGTGACGGTCGTAATCCGTGTGTGGGGCGCTTATCCCGAAGGAATGTCGTTCGCTATTCTACTTATGAATGCGTGTGTGCCTCTGATTGATAAGGCATTCCGTCCTCGCCGATTTGGCAAAAATCATCATCGAAAGTAGAGCGTTATGAAGAGCAGTTTGACAAATATGGTACTTGTGATGCTAGGCATCACATTGGTATGCTCAGCAGCCGTGGGTGGTGTCTATACTCTGACATTTGACACTATCGAACAGGCCAAAGCGCAAAAACTTCAAAGCGCTTACGGAGAGGTGCTGCCTGCCTTCGACCAACTCGAAACGACAACTGTCGAATTGGCCGGCCAGACTCTGAATGTGAATATTGCCCGAATGGGACAGACGATTGTCGGTTATGCCGTTGAGAGTGATGCCAACGGCTTTGGTGGTGCTATTCGTATGGTTGTCGGTTTTGATGCCGAGGGCACGGTCACCGGTGTCAAGGTGTTGGAACAGGCCGAAACCCCCGGACTTGGTGACCTTATCTCGAAACCCGCGAGCAAAGTCGAACTCAGTATCGTTGGCCGTAATCCCGGTAAAATCAAAATGGCCGTTACCAAGGATGGTGGCGATGTGGATGCGCTTACAGCCGCAACTATCACCAGCCGTGCCTATGTAAATGCTGTGGAGAAGGCTTTCAATGCTTACCTTGCACAAACCCAAGGCGCTCAGGCTACCGATGGTTATAGTGGCGCTACAACCCAAACAAATGCAGAAAAGAAGCATCAAAGTGGGCGTAAGAAGAAAGGAGGTAACAATGAATAAACTGAAACTTATTACCAAAGGTATTATTCACGAGAACCCGACCTTCGTGTTGTTGCTCGGTATGTGCCCCACGCTGGGTACAACCACTTCGGCAATCAATGGTATGAGTATGGGTATTGCTACAATGGCGGTGCTGATACTGTCGAATATGACCATTTCGATGGTTAAGAATATTATCCCCGACAAGGTGCGTATCCCGTCGTTTATCGTAATCATTGCGTCGTTTGTAACAGTGGTGCAACTGCTGATGCAGGCCTACCTTCCCGCATTGTACGAAACGCTTGGTGTGTTCATTCCGCTGATTGTTGTGAACTGTATTATCTTGGGTCGCGCCGAGGCCTTCGCTTCGAAAAACAGGGTGGGGGACTCTGCACTAGACGGTCTTGGTATCGGTTTGGGATTTACAATGTCGCTGACCCTTATCGGTGCTGTGCGTGAGATTTTGGGTAGTGGCTCGATTTTCGGTTTTACCTTTGCCTCGCAGGGAATGCCGTTGGTGTTTGTGCTGGCTCCGGGAGCATTTTTGGTGCTGGGCTACCTGATGGTGCTGTTCAATAAATTCACCGCTAAAAAGAAATAGAGAGTATGGAGTTTGTGTTTATTATCGTGGGCGCGATATTTGTCAATAACGTCGTGCTGTCGCAATTCCTCGGTATCTGTCCGTTCCTTGGCGTATCCAACAAAGTTAATACGTCGGTAGGTATGGGTGCAGCGGTGTTGTTTGTGATGACCATCGCTTCGATTGTGGTCTATCTGTTGCAAAACTATGTGCTGGTACCGCTGGGTATCGAATATATGCAGACCATTGTGTTCATTTTGGTGATTGCTGCTTTGGTGCAGATGGTCGAGATTATTCTGAAAAAACTCAGCCCGTCGTTGTATCAGGCGCTTGGAATATTTCTGCCTCTGATTACCACCAACTGTGCTGTGCTGGGTGTGGCTCTGTTGCAGGTGCAAAAGGGTTATACAATGGCTGAGTCGGTGGTCTACTCGGCTTCGACAGCGCTGGGTTTTGCTTTGGCTCTTGTGCTGTTTGCAGGTTTGCGCGAGCGACTTGAACTGAATGATGTTCCCGAGTCTTTCCGCGGAATACCTATCGCCTTGATTACAGCAGGTATCCTTGCATTGGCGTTTATGGGATTCTCGGGCGTGGTGTGATAACCCGTACCCGATTCTGTATGCGTATCTGAAAGTTGTCATCCGCCAAAAAAAGTTGCTATGGAGAAGAGTGAGAAACTAACCCACAAATATATGGTACACCGAATTCATAAGGTGTTGCTTGTATGTTGCAGTTATGACGGTTATATCCTCGAAGAGGACGGACATATCGAGTCGCAAATCAATCAGGAGTATGCCGAACTCAATATGAGTAATCCTCCGTCATTTACTCGCGTGAGTTCGACTTTGGAGGCGCTTGAATTGCTCGAAAAAGATAGTAGTTTCGACTTTATCCTGACGATGTATAACGTGGGCGAGTTGGATGTATTCTCGTTTGCCAAAATCGTCAAGGAACGCTATACGGGTATTCCCGTGGTGCTGATGACAAGTTTCTCGAAGGATATCTATCGCCGCTTGGAGAGCCAAGACCGTTCGGCATTGGACTATATCTTCTGTTGGCACGGTAATACCGACCTGCTGACCGCCATTATCAAACTCATTGAGGATGATATGAATGCCGAGTTGGATATTCTGCACGGCGGAGTGCAATCAATTCTGTTGGTCGAGGACTCGATTCGCTACTACTCGACCTATCTGCCTGCAATCTATAAACTCGTATTGCAACAGAATGCGGCTTTCCTCAAAGATGCATTCAACGAGCAGCAACTTATACTGCGTAAACGTGCACGTCCCAAAATCTTGTTGGCAACCAACTATGCCGATGCAGTACAACTCTACCAAAAATATAAGGAGAACCTGCTCGGTGTAATCTCGGATGTGGGCTTTGTGCTGCATAAAGACGACCCCTCGTCGGAGGAGAAGAAAGATGCAGGTATTGACCTCTGTAAACTCATTAAACAGGATAACCCGTTGATGCCGTTCCTGCTGCAATCTTCGCAGGAGGACTTCAAACAGGTGGCTGATGAGTTGGGAGTAGGTTTTATTCAGAAGAATTCCAAGAATCTGTTGCTCGAACTTTCGGACTATATCAGCCGTGAGTTTGCCTTTGGTGACTTTATCTTCAAAGACCCCGCAACGGGTGAGGAGATAGGCCGTGCCAAAGACCTGCGCGAGATGCAACAACTGCTGGCAACCATTTCGGATGAGGCTTTGGAGTATCACACCTCGCAAAACCACCTATCTAAATGGATGTATTCGCGTGGTCTGTTCCCTATCGCTGCGGCTTTGCGACAGATGAAGGGAAGCCAATTTGAATCGACAGCCCAACACCGTCAGGTGCTGGTGCGTCTGTTGAACGACTATCGTCGATTGCTTGGTCAGGGTGTGATTGCCAAATTCGATACCGCAACTTATAGCGACGCTATCGCATTTGCCCGTATGGGAGAGGGCTCGCTCGGAGGAAAGGCGCGAGGTTTGGCGTTTATCAATAGCATACTCCAAAAGTACGACGAGTACAACAAATACCCCAATGTGAGAATTACTATTCCGCGTACAGTGGTTGTGGCGACCGACTATTTCGACCAATTCATACGCGAGAATAACCTCCACTATATCATCAATAGCGACCTGCCTGATGAGGCTATATTGGCCGAATTTGTGAGCTCGCGTCTGCCCGAGGAGTTGGTTGAACGCTTGCGTTATTATATGCAAACTGTTAAAGGGCCGTTGGCTGTGCGCTCGTCGTCTAAGTTGGAGGATTCTCACTATCAACCCTTTGCGGGTATCTATTCGACCTATATGATTCCCAAGGTGGACGACAGCGAGCAGATGTTGCGTATGCTGGGACGCGCCATTAAGAGCGTCTATGCCTCGGTATATTTGGCCGCCAGCCGTGCCTATATCACCACCACTGCCAACCTGCTTAGTGAGGAGAAGATGGCTATCATTATTCAGGATGTGTGCGGTAGCCGCGAGGGCGACTATTTTCTGCCTACACTGTC
>JAFTYJ010000070.1 GCA_017464745.1 Rikenellaceae bacterium
AAAACGGCCGCAAATGTAGGCTCTTTTGTTGAGGTGAACAAAAAATTTCGATACTTTTTTAAAATAATTTAAGAAAATGCGAGGGTGACCTATTTCGGCCCCTCGCAACTATGTTCGATTCGCCCACTTCAAAGGCTCTATTTTCGCATCATTCGACAGAATCTTTCGGACACAACAGTCCAATCAACGCGGTCCCACAATGCACCCACCGAGTCGGCTCTACGATTGCGATAATCAATATAATAGGCGTGTTCCCACACATCTACTGCAAGCAGAGGTGTAAGGCTGTGAGTGAGAGGGTTTCCTGCATTTTGCAAAGGCAGTATGGCCAGGTGGTCACGACGGTCACAAACAAGCCACACCCAGCCCGACCCAAACAGCGCTGTGGAGGCTCGAATTATCTCGTTTTTGAGCCCTTCGAGCGAGCCGAAATCGCGTATCACAGCATCGGCCAAAGCACCCTCGGCAAGGGGGCGTGGCGAGGGCGAAAGTTGCTCGAAGTAGAAGGTGTGATTCCACACCTGTGCGGCATTGTTGAAAATCGAGCCCTCGGAGCGCATCACTATCTCGTCGAGCGAGTAGTTGACATAGGGCGTTTCGGCTATCAGTGTATTGAGATTGGACACATAGGCCGCGTGGTGTTTGCCGTGGTGGTAGCGCAGCGTTTCGGCACTGATTTGAGGTTCGAGAGCATCCTCGGCATAGGGCAACGGAGCAAGGGTTATCGCCGCGGGAGTTTTGGTGGAAGTATTCATAATTCGGTCATAATTTTGGTTTTCGTCAAAAAAAATCAAAAATTATACCGTAATGAGGGGCTTAGAGTGTGCATTTTCTCGGAAAAAAGAGTATCTTTGAGCGATTTTTTATAACCCGAAACATCATGAATGTATCTTACAAGTGGCTCAAAGAGTATCTGGCGTGTGACGTCACAGCCGAGAAAATGGCTGAAATACTTACAGATATAGGCCTTGAAGTCGAAGACTTCGAGAAAATCGAAACTATCAAAGGCGGTTTGGCCGGTGTGGTTGTCGGCGAGGTGCTCACCTGCACCGAACACCCCGACTCCGACCACCTGCACCTGACAACGGTAAATGTAGGCGGCGAAGAGCCTCTGCAAATCGTGTGCGGCGCTCCCAACGTAGCCGCAGGCCAAAAGGTGCTGTGCGCAACTATCGGCGCTGTACTCTATCCTATCGGCGAGACCGAAGGTTTCAAAATCAAAAAGAGCAAAATCCGCGGCGTGGAGTCGTTCGGTATGCTGTGCGCCGAGGATGAACTCGGTATCGGTACCGGTCACGACGGAATTATGGTTCTGCCCGCCGAGGCTGTGGTTGGAACTCCCGCCAAGGAGTATCTGCATATCGAGGAGGACTATCGCATCGGTATCGGCCTTACCCCCAACCGCGCAGACGCTATGTCGCACTACGGTGTGGCACGCGACCTGGCAGCCTACCTTGCTTCGAACAATATCCCTTGCAAGTTGAGCAAACCGTCGGTTGAGGAGTTTGCTGTCGAGAGCAACACACTGAACATCCCTGTTGAGGTGGTTGACACCGAGGGCGCACCCCGTTATGCGGGTATCACCATCAAGGGAGCCAAGATTGGCCCTTCGCCCGAGTGGATGCAAAACTACCTGCGTGCTATCGGACTGAACCCCCACAACAATCTGGTGGATATCACCAACTTCATTCTGCACGAGTTGGGTCAACCCCTGCACGCATTTGATGCCGACAAGATTGCCGGCGGCAAAATCGTTGTTCGCACCTGCCCCGAGGGTACTGTATTCAAAACCTTGGACGGCGTGGAGCGTAAACTCTCGGCCGATGATGTGATGATTTGCGACGCCGAGAAACCGATGTGTATCGCAGGTGTATTTGGTGGCGAATTCAGCGGTGTAAGCGACACCACGACAAACCTGTTTATCGAAAGTGCATACTTCAACCCCGTGCGTATCCGCAAAACTGCCAAACGGCACGGACTCAATACCGATGCATCGTTCCGCTTTGAGCGTGGAATCGACCCCGATATCACGGTCTATGCTCTGAAACGTGCTGCAATGCTGTTCAAAGAGTTGGCAGGTGGAGAGATTTCGAGCGAGATTATCGATATTCGCAACGCCGAGTTCGAGCCCTTCCGATTTGAGATTTCGTTGGACCGCACTCGCCGACTCATTGGTAAAGATATTGACGACGCAACCATCAAGGGTATCATCGCGGCTTTGGATGTTACAGTCGAGGCCGAGAACGACGGCGTATTGAGCGTTGCTGTTCCCCGCTACCGTGTGGACGTTCAACGCGAGGCCGACCTTATTGAGGACATCCTCCGCATCTATGGTTACAACAACATCGAGATTCCCGAGCACGTGAACTCGACTTTGGCATACGCTCCCAAACCCGACAAAGCGGCTCTGACCAACAAAGCAGCCGACTTTTTGGCTGACAACGGTTATAGCGAGATTATGAGCAACTCGCTCACCAAAGCGTCGTACTACGAGGGTCTGACAAGTTACCCTGCGGCCAACTGCGTGCGTATTCTTAACCCGCTGAGCGCCGACCTGAATGTTATGCGTCAGACATTGTTGTTCAATGCGTTGGAGGCTGTTGCGCTGAACGCCAATCGTAAGAATGGTAATTTAAAACTCTTTGAGTTGGGTAACTGCTATTTCTACGACGAGAGCAAACGCGCCGAGCAGGGCGAGAACGGATTGGCTCCCTATTCGGAGAGTTTCCGTCTGGCAATTGCCGTTACGGGTCTGGACCGTCAAACCCTGTGGAACGGCAAAGCCGAGCCTACAACATACTTCACGCTCAAAGCCATTGTCGAGAGATTGTTGCGAAAATTCGGTATCGACCCCTACGCATTGCGTTCGGAGGAGTGCACCTCGGATTTGTTCAACCAAGCGATGGCCTACTCGCTCGGTGGCAAGAAGTTTATGGAGATGGGTGTAGTGTCGGGCAAGTTGGCCGCTGCGTGCGATGTCAAGAGCGAGGTATTCTTCGCCGAAATCGACTTCGACGCTATTGTCCGCTCGACCAAGAAACACAAAATCACCGCCGAGGAGTTGTCGAAATTCCCCGAGGTGAAACGTGACCTGGCGCTGGTGGTCGACAAGAACGTATCGTTCGAGAAACTTCGTTCGGTAGCCTTCGCCGCCGAGCGCAAACTGCTCAAACGAGTATCGTTGTTTGATGTCTATGAGGGTGACAAGATGCCCGAGGGCAAAAAGTCGTACGCCCTGAGTTTCATCCTTGAGGACAAGACCCAAACGATGAACGACAAGACCATCGACAATGTTATGAGTCGTCTGATTGCCGCCTTCGAAAAACAGGCCGGCGCATCGGTTCGAGCATAACCAAAATAAAAAATTCTTTTAATACCTTATTATAAAAAACACAGTCGACTATGAAACAAGACATGATTGTTATCCTTGATTTGGGTAGCCACGAAAACACAGTATTGGCCCGTGCAATCCGTGCACTCGGCGTGTATAGCGAAATCTACCCTCACGACATTACGGTCGACGAGCTTAAGGCTCTGCCTAATGTGAAAGGTGTAATCATCAACGGCGGTCCCAACAACGTTATTGACGGAGTTGCCATCGACGTCGACGCAGCTATCTACAACGCAGGAGTTCCCGTCATGGCCGCAGGTCACGACAAAGCTCTGTGCGAGGTTAAACTTCCTCAATTTACCGACGACATCGAGGCTATCAAAGCCGCAGTCAAAGGATTTGTTTTCGACACTTGTAAGGCCGAAGCCAACTGGAATATGGCAAACTTCGTGGCCGACCAAATTGAGTTGGTTCGCCGCCAAGTAGGTGATAAAAAGGTTCTGCTCGCACTGTCGGGTGGTGTTGACTCGTCGGTTGTTGCAGCCCTGCTGCTCAAAGCCATTGGCGATAATCTAGTGTGCGTACACGTCAACCACGGTCTGATGCGTAAAGGTGAGTCGGAGGACGTTGTCGAGGTATTCCGCAACCAACTCAATGCCAACCTGATTTATGTAGACGCCACGGAGCGTTTCTTGAGCAAATTGGAGAACGTTGCCGACCCCGAGCAAAAACGCAAAATCATCGGTGGCGAGTTCATCCGCGTGTTTGAGGAGGAGGCGCGCAAATTGGACGGCATCGACTACCTGGGCCAAGGAACCATCTACCCCGACATCGTCGAGAGCGGAACCAAAACCGCAAAGATGGTAAAATCGCACCACAACGTGGGTGGTCTGCCCGATGACCTGCAATTCGAACTGGTCGAGCCTCTCAAACAACTCTTCAAAGACGAGGTTCGTGAGTGTGGTGTTGAGTTGGGTCTGCCCTACGATATGGTTTATCGCCAACCGTTCCCCGGTCCCGGTTTGGGTGTTCGCTGCTTGGGAGCCATCACTCGCGACCGTTTGGAGGCTGTTCGTGAGTCGGACGCTATCCTGCGCGAGGAGTTCAAGAAGGCAGGTTTGGACAAGAAAGTTTGGCAGTACTTCACCATTGTTCCCGACTTCAAGTCGGTGGGTGTGCGCGACAACGCCCGTTCGTATGACTGGCCCGTGATTATCCGTGCCGTCAACACCGTGGACGCTATGACCGCAACCATTGAGCCCGTGGAGTGGCCCATCCTGATGAAGATTACCGAGCGTATTCTGGCCGAGGTTAAGACCGTAAACCGCGTGTGCTACGATATGTCGCCTAAACCCAGCGCAACAATCGAGTGGGAGTAGTCTGAATTCACAACCGACGCAGCAACCGAGCGCAGAGTCAAATTTATTTGAGCTATGCCGAGGTGCAAGGAGGAAAAGCCGCCATAGGTGGATTAATTCACAATTTGTGAAGTTAAATTAATGCGAGGGGGGCGCAAATGCCCCCTTTGTTTCTAACATAACACAACTAAACAACCAACCAATATGAAAAAACTGATTTTAGCCATTGTGAGCTGCGCTATGGTGTTCGGACTTGCGGCTCAACAACCCGTTAAGGACTTTGCAAAATGCTACCGCTATGCAAAAGCCAATGCCGAGATGACTCAAAAACCCGTTGTAGTATTTATGGGCGACTCTATCACCCAAGGATGGTATGAGAAACACGCCGAATTCTTCACCGACAACAACTTTGCAGGTCGCGGTATCAGCGGTCAAACTTCGTGGGAGATGCTGTTGCGTTTCCGCGCCGATGTTATCAACCTCCAACCTAAGGCTGTGGTAATTCTGGCCGGCACCAACGACGTGGCACAAAACAAAGGCCCGATGACCTATCAACAAACCCTGGACAACATTATCTCGATGGTTGAACTCGCCAAAGCCCACAAAATCAAAGTTGTGCTGTGTGCCATCCTGCCCGCCGACCGCATTGGCTGGCGTCCCGATATCCAACCCACACAACACGTTATCGAGATCAACAAACTCATCAAAGCCTACGCCGAGGAGAACAAAATTCCTTATGTAGACTATCACGCTCTGTTGGATAATGGTAATGGCGGTCTGTCGAAGAAACACGCTCCCGACGGTATCCACCCCGTAGCCGAGGCCTACACATTGATGGAGGAAGAGGTTATGAAAGCCCTGCGCAAAGTTGTAAAAATCAAATAGTTCAACTCTTTGTATAAATTAAAACGTCTGTATCCCAGATGGATACAGACGTTTTTTTATACACATCCGACACGGGCAATATCCTACATTGCATAGGCCGAGAGTTCGGCGGCCGAGAGAGAGTAGTCGCGCTCGGCTTCGAGGGTGCGTTGCAGGGCATCCAGATAGAGTTCCGATTCGAGGATGTAGTCCAACAGCGAAATAGCACCCTGCTCAAAAGCCTGTTTCAACAGAGCCTGATTATCGGTGTCGCCCAATGCACGGCGATACTCCTCGGCGGTGGTACGCAATCCGAGAGTACGGCGATAACGGCTCGAAACATCGTTATAAAAACGCACGCGAGTATCCTCGGCACGTGTTTCGGCAGCAAGTTGCGCGGCACGAGCCTGACGGGTCTTGTTGCGGGTGCTCCACAAGGGGATTGACAGACCGACGGTAACACCGTGATAGCCTTCGCCCATAAGATTTTCGTGCATATAGCCAGCGGCGATGTCGGGCAGGTTGGCGGCCTTGCTCAATCGCACACGGTCACGACCCAACTCTACCTCGCCACGGGCATACTCCATAACGGGATTGGTACGCTCGCACTCGGTATACCACTCCTCGAAGTTGTCGGGTACACTCTGCAAGGGGAACTCGGTAGCACTTACGCGCAGGGTGTCGCCACCTGCAAGGCTTCGAAGTTCGGCGTGCAATTCGTCGATAGCCACATCAATGCGGGTGACCTCGCCACGCACGGTAGCCATATTGAGCATCGCCTTGTTGTACTCCAACACATTGGCTGTACCTTGGGCAAGTGCTTGTTCGTAGCCCGCAGCAATTTGCTCGGCATAAGCCAGACGTTCGGCCACAGCGCCACGCAGGGCATTGTTATAAACAAGATTGATATACAGACGTTTGGTCTCCAAGACGGTTGCTATGCGTTCGGCTTTGTAGTCGAGCGAGAGCAGATTGTTTTGGGAGTTTGCCACACGACGGCGATAACCGAATAGTGTAGCAAGGTCGAAAGATTGGCTCACAGCGATGTCGGCACGCTGGCCCATACCTTCGAGGTTACCCCATAGGTAGTGGAACTCCACCTCGGGGCCACTCAGATAGATGTCCGTTCGGTTGCCCAGACTCTCGGCTTCGGTTTGGTTGCGTAGGGCTTCGAGGTAGGTACTACCCTGCTCCACGGCTGCCACAACCTCGTCCATAGTTTGGGCTCGCAGTGAGAGCGAGCACACAAGTGCGGCGGCAAATATTATTATTCGTTTCATTATTTCAGACTTTTACGGTTAATAAGAACATAGACCACGGGGATTACAAATCCGTTGAGCAGCGTCGATGAAAGCAGACCTCCCAAGATTACCTGTGCCATAGGGCTTTGGATTTCGTTGCCGGGCAGGTCACCCGTCAGTGCCAGCGGAATGAGAGCCAGAGCCGAGGTGAGTGCGGTCATAATAATGGGGTTGAGTCGGTCAAGCGAGCCCTCCATAACGGCATCGTGGAGCGAGTATCCCTGTGCTCGGAGGTCGTTGTAACGCGATATGAGCAACATACCATTGCGTGTTGCGATACCGAACAGCGAGATGAAACCGATAATAGCCGGAATACTTATAATACCGCTTGTGAGCATCAGCGCACCCACGCCACCAATCAATGCCAGCGGCAGGTTGAGTAACACTACCGAGGCTTGCGTCACATTGTTGAATTGGCCGTAGAGTAACATAAAGATAACCAGAATCGACAATACCGAGGTTATACCCAATGTGCGCGATGCAGCCTCCTCGCTCTCGAACTGACCACCATACTCCACACGATAGCCCTCGGGCAAGGTTATTTCGCTCTCAATAATCTCGCGAATGGCCTCGACCGTACCACGCAGGTCGCCTCCCACAACGTTGGCCGAGATAACAATCTTACGCGCTACATTCTCGCGGTTGATGGTATTGGGACCGGTGGTCGAGGTGATTTCGGCGATGGTCGAAAGGGGTACTTTCTGTCCGCCTGCATCGACCATCATATCACGTATGCTCTCGATGGATGAGCGAGTCGTATCATCGGCCTTAACCACGATGTCGAACGTACGGCCATCGTCGTACACCTGCGATACAACCGAGCCCCCCAACATTACCTCGACAATATCATAAAACTCGGCGGGAGTTACTCCATAGCGAGCCAACATCTGGCGACGCGGAACGATGCGCAGTTGCGGACGTTGGATTTGTTGTTCGATATTGAGGTCGGCAACGCCCTCAACCCCAGCAATTTTTGTTTTGATTTGGGTTCCGATTTCGTACATACGATTGAGGTCGGTACCGAAAAGTTTGATTGCGATACCGGCACTCGTACCCGACAGCATAGCATCAATACGGTGCGAAATAGGTTGTCCGATTTCGATATTTGCTCCGGGGATTGTTGCGAGTTTGGCACGCAGTTCGGCCAGCACCTCGTCGCGCGAGCGGTCGCCCAACACAAAGGGAGCTTCGATTTCGGAGGTATTAACACCCAGGGCGTGTTCGTCGGCCTCGGCACGACCCGTCTTGCGGGCCACGGTTTGGATTTCGGGTACACTCAACAGCAGTTGCTCGGCACGGCGGCCAATCTTGTCGGACTCCTCGATAGAGATTCCGGGCAGGGTCGAAACATTGACCGTAAACGAGCCCTCGTTGAACGACGGCAAGAAACTACGGCCCAAAGTCGAAGCACCCCACACCGCGGCCACAAACAGCACAACGGTCACACTCAGCACGGCTGTCTTGTGGCGGAGCACCCATTCAAGACACACGCCATAGCCTGCCTTCATCTTGCGGGTAATCCACGGCTCACGAGGCTCTTTGCTCTTGTGTCCGAGCAGCAGGCTGCACAGCACAGGAGTAAGGGTCAGGGCCACAAGTGTCGAGGCAAACAGCGACACGATGAAAGCCACGCCCAGCGGTGCCAACATTCGACCCTCCATACCCGTCAGGAAGAACAACGGGATGAAACTTGCAACGATAATCAGCGTCGAGTTGAAAATCGGCATACGCACCTCACGCGAGGCCTCATACACCACCGTCAGAGCGGGTCGGCGTTGAGCCTCTGGGAGCAGACGGTTTTCGCGTAGGCGTTTATAGACGTTCTCGACATCCACAATAGCATCGTCCACCAGCGAACCGATAGCGATGGCCATACCTCCGATACTCATTGTATTCATTGTCATACCCATAGCCTTCATCACAAGAATTGTAACGAGCAGCGCAAGGGGCATCGACACCAACGAAATGGCGGTCGTGCGGACATTCATAAGGAACACCATAAGCACCAAAATCACAAACAGGCCACCCTCCAACAGCGCCTTTTGGATGTTACCCACCGAAGCATCGATAAATCTCTGTTGGCGGAAGATGTCGGTATGCACCTCAACATCATCGGGCAGGGTGCGCGATAGTTCGGCCAGCGACTCATCCAGCGCACGGGTCAGTTCACGGGTATTGGTATTGGGTTGTTTGGTTACGGTGAGCAGCACGGCCGACTCTCCACGATAGGAGGCCACACCGAGTTTGGGCGAGTGGGCTCCAATACGCACCTCGGCAACGTCGCTCAAAAGTACGGGACGGCCAGCGTGCTGCCCCACCACGGTTTGAGCAAGGACTGCCGCATCCTCGGTGGTAATATCACCACGAATCAAAAACTCGTTACCATACTCATAGAGCACACCTCCGTTGGCGTTGCGGTTCATATCACGTGTAGCACTCAGCACTTGGTCGAGCGACACTCCGTAGTGTTTCATTTGGTGGGGGTTGACAAGGATTTGGTACTCCTTGACATCGCCGCCAATCACGGTAACCTGCGCCACGCCCTCAACCGACAACAGACGTTGGGCAATAACCCAATCAGCCATTGTGCGCAGTTCCATAGGGGTGGTGGAGCCCGTTGCGGTGAGTCCCACAATCATAGTTTCGCCCAATATGGAGGATTGCGGACCGAGTGTGGGTCGTCCAACATAGTCGGGCAGGTTTTCGGCCACAATAGCCAGACGTTCAGATACAATCTGGCGAGCTTTATAAATGTCGGTACCCCATTCGAATTCGACCCACACAATCGAGAAACCTGTGGTCGAAGAGGATCTCACACGGCGCACATCCGTAGCACCATTAACAGCCGTTTCGAGCGGGAAGGTTACAATCTTTTCGACCTCCTCGGGAGCCATACCCGGAGCCTCGGTCATCACCACCACCGTGGGGGCATTCAGGTCGGGGAACACATCCACCTCCATATTGGCGGCCGTCCACGAACCTGCCACCAGCAGCACCAGCGACAGCACAACAACTGCAATGCGGTTGTCGAGCGAGAAACGTATTATTCGGTTCAACATAGCAGTGTGGGTAGTTTAGTGGTTATGACTGTGTCCCTCGGGGATGATACTTGCATTGGCGGCAAGTTTAACTTGATAGACTCCGCGAGTTACGATTTCGAGACCCTCCAAGTCAGTGCCCTCGATTGCAACTCGGTGGCCGTCCGTAGCAATGGTGCGAACCTCTTGTTTGCGATAGCACTCGCTATCAAGACGAACATAAACAAAGTGCAGACCCTGCTCCTCGGTAAGAGCCTCTTTGGGAACACTCACAACGCCACTATTGGTGCTACCAACGAGCCATACCTCGGCAAAAGTTCCGCTCAACACCTCGGCAGGTGCATTAAACACAAAGGTGACGGGCAGGTAGGCTGCGCCATCGGCACAACGGCCAACAGCCTCGATACGTCCACCCAACTCGGCCATCGAATAGACCTTATCACTATAAGGCAACACAAAGTTGGCCGACGAGATTGCGCCCAAGCGGTCGATTTTGCCTACGGGCAGGTCGGCAGTAAGGGTCATACGGTTGCCTGCCGTAACGGTAAACAACACTGCACCCGTCTGTACATAGTCACCATTTGCAGCGTCGCACGCCACAACATATCCATCCACAGGCGACTTGACAACGATACCCTCGCCATCCTCCGAAGCCAATGCCTCATAGCGACGACGGGCGGTTTCGTAGGCCGAAGTCAAGCGGTCGTACTCCTGCTCCGAGATGATTTTCTGTTCGACAAGGCGGCCAGCGCGCTCCCACTCCTTGCGAGCCAACTCGTAGTCGATACGCACCTGCTCGGCAGGGTCACCCTCGGCAATACGGCGGCCCGACAAAGTTGCCAAAACCTGTCCCTTGTGGACACGGCTGCCAACATAGATATTACGCAGGGTAAGCACACCCGAAGCGGGGGCAACCACAGCGGTACGATTTATGGGAGCCGACTCCACAACACCCGAAGTAGCGATAACCTCGGCAAAATCGGCGGCTTTCAGCACCTCGGTTTGGAGTCCTGCGGCTTCGGCTTGCTCGGCCGAGAATACAATCTCACCATCGGCGTGGGCCTCGGCACTATGGTCGTGACCCTCGTGACCTCCGTGAGTGTCGTGATTGTGACCTTCGTGCGAGTGCTCGGCGTGGGTTTCGTGCTCGGCGTGGGTGTGACCTTCGTGCGAGTGTGTCGAATGGTCGTGGCCCTCGTGGTCGTGTTCATTGTGATTATGCCCCTCGTGGCTGTGTGCCTCGTGGGTATGGGTAGTGTGGGCGTGACCTTCGTGGTCGTGCTCGTGGGCGGTGTTGTTACGGCCACCGCAAGCCGCGAACATTGTGGCAGCAGCCAGCAATGCAAGATGTTTTATGTTCATAGTTTTGGGATTTATTCCGTTAGTAATACATAAAGCAGCCGACACCAAGAGCGTCGGAACAAATAAATATTATGTATAACAGCAACTCTGTTATACACGCTTTATGCAACGGGAGGGGCTCGCAACGCCCTTACGCCAAGACACGGCGATTCGTAAGGCGTTGGAACAAGATAACAATAGCCGTGATGGGTGCAATTCTTCTCGTCGTGGCACTCATCAACAGCCTCTTGCCATTCGGGCAAAGCGACCTCAACGCAGGGAACATCTCCCCTCACCTCCGAGGCGGCCAAAAGTTTGTGGAATGCATCCGCGAGCGAGCAATCATCCTCGCCGTGGTGGTCACCCTCTTCGGAGTGGCCACAAGCGCCCTCGGAGTGATGACACGCATCGCCGCAGCACTGCGACGAGTGGCAATCCGTCTGCGCGGCAAGTTCGACACCAAAGCACACAACATCTCCGTGGTGGTGATGCGGCAGGCACTCCAACACGCACATCGCGGCCAAAGCCAGCGACACAAACAATATGGCAAGGAGTTGTTTCATTCCACGGGCAAAGGTACGAACTTTACGCCACACCGCCAATACCTATAATAAGGTATTTAGTGCAAAAAACAACAAGGGCTGTTCGATATGTTTGTCGAACAGCCCCATCGGTGTGTATTAAGTAAGATTTTACTCGAACTCAATCATCGCCTCACCGGCAGCCACAACCTGACCGGCCTGGACGAATACTCGTTTGACAACGCCAGCGATATTGGAATCGACAACGTTCTCCATCTTCATTGCTTCGAGAACTATCAACTCTTGGCCCACAGCCACCTTATCGCCGGGTTTAACCTTAACTTCGAGTACGGTACCGGGCAGCGGCGACTCGATAGCGTAACCTGTGATAGGCTCGGCCTTAGGTTTGCTTGCCTCCTCTTGGGCTGCACGGGCCGCGTTCTCGGCAGCCTCCTCGGCCACACGTTTCGACTCCTTGGCTTGCCAAGCAGCACACTTGGTTTTGGTCAGGTAGTCTTTGGCAACCAGCGGGAACAACTCCAACAGCAGCACCTCTTTCTCATTTTCGGCAAGTTTCACACCGCCACACTCATCAAGCGTGGGGTTGGGTTGCATTTGGTATTTGGAGGTATCGTAGGGGGTCATCTCCCTTACGCCAGCGATTTTCAGACGGAACTCGGGGTCAACCTCAACGGGAGTGTGACCATATTCGCCCTTAACCAGACCTACAAACTGAACACTCTTGTTGGAGTACATAGGTTTGCCGTTTTTGAGGTCCATAGCGCAGTTCACGGCTTGGGCACCCACAATTTGGCTGGTGGGGGTTACCAAGGGGGGCAGACCTGCGGCCAAGCGCACTACGGGAATAAGTTTCATTGCCTCGGGCAGAATCTCCTCGTTTTTGAGGGCTTTGAGTTGAGCCACCATATTGGTGTACATACCGCCGGGGATTTCGGCATTCTTAACTCGCTCATCGGGAGCGGGGAAGTTGAAGTAGGCCTCGATTTTGTGGCAAGCATCCACCAGCGTAGCCTCATCAACCTCGCGTGCGGCTTTGACAGCACGGTCAAACTCGGCCTCGATTTCGGCAGGCAGGGTATCGGTCAGCGGATTGAACGGATTGGGGAATTGTTTAACTGCATCGTAGGCATCCAACTCCTTACGAATTCCGAGCAACTCGGCGTTGATTTTGGCAACAGCCTCCATATTGACATCCAGCGCAACACCCAACTTTTGGCAGAAGATATAAATCAGTTCGAGAGCCGGTGCGGCGGGGCCTCCTGCAAAGTTCCAGATATTGGTATCCACAATATCGACACCGGCAGCGATAGCCGACACCACCGAAGCCAGACCATAGCCGGGAGTACAGTGGGTGTGGAAGTCCACAGGAATAGAGATATTCTGTTTGAAGAGTTTTACCAAATTATATACTCGTGCGGGAGGAATCAGACCACTCATATCCTTGATGGTAATCATATCGGCACCCAGCGCAGCCATCTGTTTGGCCTTATCGACAAAATAGTCGTCGGTAAACACAGGTTTGGGATTCTTCTTACCACGCAGGCGGTCCATAAACGACAATTTGGGATATTTGGGGTCGATAGTGTAGCACACCGCGCAGTCAGCGATACCGCCATACTGTTTGACATACTTGATTGTCGATTTGACATTATCCACGTCGTTCAGAGCGTCGAAGATACGCATAATACCGAGTCCCGATTGGATAGCATTACGGCAGAAACCCTCGATAATCTCGTCGGTATAGGGGGCATAACCAAACAGGTTACGGCCACGCGACAGAGCGGTAAGTTTCGACACATCACCCACTGCTTGGTGGATAGTTTCGAGGCGGGTCCAGGGGTTTTCGCCCAAGTAACGCATCACAGAGTCGGGCACAGCACCACCCCACACCTCCATAGCATAGAAGTTGGCATCCTTGTAGAAGGGCAATACTCGGTCAATTTGCTCTTGGCGCATACGGGTAGCAAACGACGATTGTTGTCCGTCGCGCAAGGTCAGGTCACGAATTTTCAGTGTTTTCATATTTTACGTTTTATAACTTTTGTTCAGGCATTTATCGGCA
>JAFTYJ010000071.1 GCA_017464745.1 Rikenellaceae bacterium
CCTTACGGTGTGCGACTCGCGCGAAGGCTCGTTCCGCGTGGCAATCATCCCCTACACTTATGAACACACCAATTTCCATAATATCAAGGTTGGAACACGTGTGAATTTGGAATTTGATATTGTGGGCAAATATATCGCCCGACTGATGAAACATTATACCAAATAAAAAATTGCTGCACTATGATTTCACCGCTTTCGATTGTGTGGGATGTTAGTCCCGTGATGTTCAGCATCGGAAACTTCGAGGTGCGCTACTATGGTCTGACTTGGGCTATGGCTATCGGCTTCGGATTGTGGTTATTCATCCGTTTCTGCCGTAACGAGGGCCTCAAAGAGGAACTCGCCGACTCGGCATTTTGGTATGTTGCATTGGGAACCATCATCGGTGCCCGCCTGGGTCACTGCCTGTTTTATGACTTTGACTACTACCTGTGTAACCCCGTCGAGATACTCAACCTCCGCCAAGGAGGTATGGCCAGCCACGGCGCAGCAATTGGTATGATGGTGGGCTTGTGGCTTTTTGCCCGCAACCAACGTATGCCCTACCTTTGGGGCTTTTACCGTGTGGTTATTGCGTCGGCCATAGGAGGCTCATTTGTGCGCTTCGGCAACCTGCTCAACTCCGAGATTTATGGTGAGCCTACCGACCTGCCGTGGGGTTTCATCTTTGTGCAGAATGGCGAAACAGTGCCTATGCACCCCACCCAGATATACGAGGCTCTGTGCTATATCCTGACCTTTGCGGTGCTGATGGTGATGTACTGCCGCTATGACCAAGGTCGCCGCCACCCGGGAATGTTGTTCGGTGCGGGTATCGTGGGAATCTTCTTGTCGCGCTTTATTATTGAGTACATCAAGAATCCCCAAAAGTCCTTTGAGTTGGATATGGACCTGATGATGGGCCAATGGCTGAGTATTCCGTTTGTGGTGTTGGGTATTGTGATGATATGCCTGTCGTACACCTCGCGTTTCCGTGGCTATGTGCCCGATATGGCACTCCACGCCGCCCCCAAAGTTGTTAAGAAAAACCAAAAAAAACATTAAATTATGGGAACTATCGATAAGATTATCCTAAACCTGCTTGCGGCGCGTAAGAGCGTCGATATTCCCGGCGTGGGAACACTTAAAATCGTCGCCCATCCCGCACGCAAAGGCGCGGACGGCACTATGACCGCCCCACATAACGAACTTGTGTGTGGCACTGCCGACAAAAAGAGTGTCGGCCTGATGGCTGCCATTGCCGAGACAGGAGGCGTAGGTAAACCCCAAGCCGAACAACTTTTTGAGGAGTGGATGACCACCGCCAAAACCGACGACGGAGTGCGTATCGAAGGTGTTGGTGTGGTGTCGGCCCAAGGAGTTGTAATTGACCCTGCACTTGATACCCGCCTCAACCCCGTGGCTCCCGAACGTAACGCCCGTTTCAATTGGAAATGGGTGTGGATTATCCTGCTGGTTGTGTTTGTGATAGGCGCTTGGTGGACCTACACCTATTGGGACAACATCAAACCCCGCCTGTTGGGCTCGTGCTGCACCTCGGAGGCTGTGGCCACCCAAGCACAAGACACGACGGCTCAAAGCCCCTCGCTTGCCGAGTTGGAGCCTATCGGTGCACAATCGCCCGAGGGTGCCCAAAACGGCTACCACGTTATTGTTGGAGTGTTTGACGTTCGTGCCAATGCCGACCGTATGATTAGTTATATGGCCGAAGAGGGCTACACCTCAACCTACAAGTTTATCCCCGGTCGCGCACGATTCTATGTTACCGCGGGCCGTTTCGACAACGAGGAGGACGCAATCCGCCTCAAACACCAAATCGACGAGGTTATCCCCGATGTGTGGATTTATGCCTACCGTATAGGCAAATAACCCTCGTTCGACCCACCCCTGCTACCGAGCCTGCCCCGCGTTGGACAGGCTCGGTATTTTTCATCGCACATATTTAAATATTCGATATTTTCATATATCTTTGTAAAACATTTTTAATCAAATCACCTAATACTTTTGTTTATGGAACGTAAACTTACAACGCCCTTTGTAGTTGCCGCTCTTGCCGTAGCATTTGTTGCTGTGTCGGCGTGGGTTTGGTTCAGCCGTGGAAGGAACGCCCGTGCGATACGTACCAAGTTCAAAATCGGAGGACTACTCCTGACTCTCACCACTGCCGTGACAACGCAGTCGTGCAAACATTTTGTTACTTGCTACGACCCAGAGCCACAACCTTATTACTATCTGGCTAATAAATGCGATTCGCTGGTTAATGGAGATACCCTTCGTTTGGGTGGATATCTCGAATATCGTTATTTCTCTTATGAGGTGTTGGCCGAGGATGGCAAGTCGCTTCAAAAGGATTGTTTCAGCAGAGATAATAACCATTGGTTTGTAGATATCTTTGAGGTTGGTGATTACGTAGGCAAGGCCAATATAAACGTTTATGGCGAGCAGGCCGAGGGTGAAATCAAACAAGAGAAACTCGTCGAAAGTTTTGATGTGACAATCGTGGCCGCTCCCACCAAAGAGGAAGACGCAGACCAAGCGGAGAGTGACGATGTCGAGTAAAATGACGCTTGGGCTGGTGGTGTTCGAAACCACCGATGCCTGCAATCAGCGTTGTAAATTCTGTTATAACCATTGGAAGGCCGAGGGCGACACTTCGGCCGATGCGCCCGATTTCCGTCTGGCACGACGCACCCTGCGCCGACTTCTGTCGCAGGCCACGGTCGAGCAGATTTCGATGTCGGGAGGTGAACCCTTGCTTATGCCCCGCCTACACGACCTTGTGTGGACTGCACGTTGGGCCGGTGCTAATGTAAACCTGCTCACCAACGGCACGATGATGACTCCCGACACGTTGGCCATTATGAATGACCTCGGGGTCGAACGTATCCAAATCCCCATACTTGCCGACAATCCAACGCTACACGACTCGATAACGGGTCTTGCCGGCTCGTGGGAGAGGTGTATGACCACAGCACGCCGAGTGGCCGAAACTCGTCAGGGGTGGCTGACACCCGTATTTATCCTTTCAAGGCTTAATCGTGAACACATCACACCGACTTTGGAACTATACAAGAGTTTGGGGTGTGAGCAGGCGATGTTCAACCGTTTCAATATCGGTGGATTGGGCATTTATCACGCTCGGGAGTTGATGTTGAGTAATGCGGAGTTGCGCGAGGCCTTTGCGGAGGCGAGTCGCGCCGCGGTCGACCGACGAATGATACTTTTCAATGGTGTATGTTCGCCTATGTGCGTGCTGAATCCCGATGACTATCCGTGCATTGTGTTCTCGCACTGCAATACAGACATTCGCAACCGTCCGCTGACGGTCAACTATCGCGGCGACGTGCGTTTCTGCAACCACTCACCCCGCGTGCTTGGAAATATCTACAAAAATCACATAGCCGAGATTTTGGACGCGACCCATCTGTCGAACCACTATGGTGGCGTGCCCGAGCATTGCGCTTCGTGCAAGTTGTGGGATGTGTGTCGCGGAGGTTGTCGCGCCGCATCCGAACAACTCTACGGCACCTTCAACCGTGTGGACCCGATAGTAACCGAGAGTTGGAAGTAACATACAAAATAAGGGCTGTTCCG
>JAFTYJ010000011.1 GCA_017464745.1 Rikenellaceae bacterium
AACCACACCGAGTAATTGACCACACTCTTTGCTTCCGCAATTTCGGCCTTACGTTCCACCGCATCCAGCGACACAGTAACAGGGTTGGTATTGGGCATATCAAACACCGAGGTAACGCCACCCGAAGCGGCCGCTGCCGACTCCGAAGCCCAATCCGCCTTGTCGGTCAATCCAGGCTCACGAAAATGGACGTGAGCGTCAATCACTCCCGGCATAACATAGCGTCCCGAAGCATCGACCACCGTGCCGTCGAATCGTTCGGCATACACACCTTGACCGACCTCCACGATAGTATCACCTTCAAAAATCACATATCCAAGAGAGCAACCCTCGGCCGACAGGATAGTTCCGTTGTTAATAAGTGTTCGTGCCATAACTATTGTTGAGTTGTCGGTTTAAAACTTCTGAAACGCAACCCGAGCACTCCCCAGAATGCCTCTCCAAAAATTCCGCTACTCATCTTGGAAGTACCTTTGGTGCGGTCCACAAACACAATCGAAACCTCTTTGAGATCGAAGCCTAAGCGCCAAGCCGAATATTTCATCTCGATTTGGAAACCATAGCCCTTCATTCGCACCTCGTCCAGATTAATTGTTTCGAGTACCTCACGCGAGTAGCACACAAATCCTGCCGTAGCATCTCTGACAGGCATACGGGTAACGATATTCACATAACGCGACGCAAAATACGACATCAACAGGCGCGACATAGGCCAATTCACCACATTGACACCCGACACATAGCGCGAACCTACCACTACATCGGCACCCTCGACCGCCGCACTATACAATCGCAACAGGTCGTCGGGATTGTGCGAAAAATCGCAATCCATCTCAAAAACATAGTCATAACCCTCGGCCAAAGCCCACTTGAAACCTGCAATGTAAGCCGTACCCAAACCGAGTTTACCACTTCGTTCAATAAGGTGGATTCGCTGGGGATACTCTGTTTGTTTGGCTTTAACCAATGCGGCCGTTCCGTCGGGAGAGCCGTCATCTATTATCAGAACATCAAAAGACTCTTCGAGCGACATCACTTTGTCGAGCATTGCTTCGACATTTTCGCACTCATTGTATGTCGGAATTATTACGACTTTTCTCATTTGTTTGATCGGTTTTAAGACTACAAAATTAACAAAATACTCGAAGTATTCAAATTTCTGCAAAAAAGCGAGTAACTTTGTCTGCAAAAATTCACAAACGGATATGCCGCAAACTATCACACTCACCCTGTCGCCCAAACAGGCGGCCGACACCAAATTCTACACCTCGCTGGCTGCACGACGCCTCGGAATCAGCGATACACAAATCGCACTGATTCGCGTAGTCAAACGCTCTATCGACGCTCGCAGTCGCGCCGTCAAGGTCAATTTGTCACTCGAAGTGTTTGTGGACGGTGACGCACAACCCGAACCTTTACACTTTGATTATCCGAATGTTGCGGGCGCAACTCCCGTAGCAATCATCGGTTCGGGGCCTGCGGGATTGTTTGCTGCATTACGACTCATTGAGTTGGGTTTGCGCCCTATGATTTTTGAGCGCGGACGTGACGTTTCGACCCGCAAAACCGACATTGCAACCATCAATCGCGGCGGAGATGTCAATCCCGATTCCAACTACGCTTTTGGCGAGGGTGGGGCAGGCACCTACTCCGACGGAAAACTTTTTACCCGCTCCAAAAAACGCGGCGACTACAACAAAGCGCTTCAAACGTTGGTATATTACGGTGCGTCGCCCGAAATTCTCTACGAAGCACACCCGCATATCGGTACCGACAAACTGCCATATATCATTGCCGCTATCCGCAAACGCGTTATTGAATGTGGCGGCTCATTTCACTTCGACAGCCGCGTGACGGATATTATCATCAAAAATGGCCGAGCCTGCGGAGTGATGATTGGCGACACCGCGGTTGAAGCCGCAGCAGTAGTAGTTGCCACGGGTCACTCTGCACGCGACATTTATCGTATGCTCCACGCCAAAGGTGTGTTGCTCGAAGCCAAACCTTTTGCAATGGGCGTGCGTATCGAACACCCCCAACGTTTGATTGACTCGATTCAATACCATATGCCCGAACGCGGTGAGTACCTGCCCGCCGCAGCATATTCACTTGTAAATCAAGTAGGAGGCCGAGGAGTATATTCGTTCTGTATGTGTCCCGGAGGTTTTATTGTACCTGCAATGACCTCGGCCGAGGAGTCGGTAGTAAATGGTATGTCGCCCTCACATCGTGGCTCGCCCTATGCCAACTCGGCAATTGTAACCGAGGTACGCCCCGAGGACTTCGCCCACCTCCACGAGGAGTTCGGAGTGTTGGCCGGTTTGGAATTCCAGACCCGATTCGAGCACGCCGCACGCGCAGCAGGCGGTGAACGTCAGGTAGCACCCGCGCAACGAGTAAGCGATTTTGTCGCCGGTCGCGCGAGTCACACTCTGCCCAAAACCTCTTATATTCCCGGCATAACCTGCTCGCGTTTGGACGAATGGATGCCAGACTTTATTGCCACCTCACTCCGCAAAGGCATAGAATCATTCGGACGACGTATGCGCGGTTTTGTAACTTCGGATGCGGTTGTTATCGGAGTGGAATCACGCACCTCGACTCCCGTGCGTATCCCACGCGACAAACAGACGCTTATGCACCCAACCGTCGAAATGCTCTTCCCAGCGGGCGAAGGAGCGGGCTATGCAGGAGGTATTATCTCGGCGGCGCTCGATGGCGAACGTATCGCCGAGGCTGTCAAAGCACAAATCGGATAGACAACACTCACACGAAAATATCAACATTACAAGGGGCTGTATTCCAAATCGGAAACAGCCCTTAATTATATCGACAAATATTAACAGTTGAGCGATGATTTTTATTTTTACATAATTAAATCCACTTATTTTGTCGAAAAACTCCAATCGGTCTCCATTTTCATCAAATAAAACTCGTCTTATTAACGTTAAAGGTGCATATATTAACTTTTTTGTAGTATATTTGCCATCGCATTAATGAAAACCTCCTTAATTTTAGACAAAATGGAAATTAAGCACATTTTTATCGCTCTCGCCCTTTTGATTGCGACACCCACTTGGGCCGACGACAACTCCGACAAGGAGAAGAAGGACAAAGCCAGACGCGAAAAATTATCAGACAACGAAATGAGCGACAAACTCGCCAGCAAAAAGGCACGCCCTCTGGCTCCCGATGCTGTGAGCCGCGAGTTCTTATATAGCGTATCTCCCGAAAACCCCTACCACGTAGGCAACCCCACAATCGTAACTTTGGGCAACGACCCGTCGGATTTGCCCGATTATGGTTCGCGCCATATGTTCTTGTTCTATGTGGACCCCGAATCATACGTAAAAGAGAGCGCCAACCGTGACCTCGAAAAAGAGTTGAAAGCCGACGGTAAACTCGGCTACGAAGGCAAAACTTACAGCCCCGACATCCAAGGCTATGCTGTGCTGAACCTGGCTGACACCAAACTCCCCTCGGGACTTATTCGCGGTGTAGTAAAAATGGTGCTCGGCAAGAACGTTCCTTCGCTCAACTTTGCCGACAACGACCACAGCCTTCGCAATGCGTGGAAAATGCCCGATGTGAACAACAAATTCGTGCTTATGTTTATCACCAAAGACGGTGATATGGTATTCTATCGCGAGAGCCCTATGTCGCCTGAGGATAAAGAGTTGATGTACAACACCATCCAAAAGTACAGATAAACCGATACTTCACCATCCGAAATAATCGACCGCACGATCCCAAAATCGTGCGGTTTTTGTTTGTTTTTCCGAATAAAAATCGCTAATTTTGTAGAAAATAAAACATCACTATGAAACGACTTATATTATTTTGCATCGGCATCTTGCTGAGCCATCTGGCAGCCGCCGCACCGCCACCACGTATCGGTATTGTTTTGAGCGGAGGAGGAGCACTCGGCTATGCCCACATCGGCGCACTACAAGCGCTCGAAGAGCAAGGAATCCACGTTGATTGCCTGGCCGGATCAAGTATGGGTGCATTGGTGGGTGTGATGTACGCCTCGGGAATGACCCCAAAAGAGATTCACGACCTTGTGCTCAACGAGGGCTACAACGACCGACGCAAAATCCTCGGACCTGCCACACGTCACAAAGGTGGCAAACGCCGTCTTGGATTCGCCTCATTCAAACACATCCGCAAGACACTGACACAATACATACCATCGGATTTCGACTCGTTGCAGCACCAATACTTTGTGTGCGTAACCGACATTACCACAAGCGACGTAAAAATCGTCAGCAGTGGTGACCGCTTGATTGATTATGTATTGGCGTCTGCTTCGATTCCTGCAATATTCGAGGCGATTGAGATTGACGGCCACTACTATGTAGATGGCGGAGTACTCAACAACCTGCCCGCACAAGAGATACGCCAGCATTGCGACATCTTGATAGGCGTTGATGTCCACCCCGACACCACCCATCCGCCTGTATTCGAAAACATCCTCGATGTTGCGACCCACACCCTGCACACTCTGATGAACAGCAACTCGGAAGAAGGTAAAGCACTATGCAATTACCTAATTGAGCCGCGTGCCAATGAGCAGTACCGAGCTTTCGATTTCGACAATTTCGAAGACATCTATCGTATAGGCTACGATGCAATGCGCCAATACATCGCCACTCATCCCAAACTTGCCGCGCTCGGCAACACTCCCACCAATTAGGCAGAGTGGGGTAGAGTAACTTTGCAAACACTCTTGCTTGATATACATACCAATGCTTTTATGTGGCCCGTCCGTAGAGGATGGGCCATTTTTTCGAAGGCTAAAATGTTTCAAATTCCCACTTCTCGCCACTAAGTATAAATACCTAATTATCTTCACACAGGCCATACATAAGGGCCAAAACATTGACTACCATAAGAATTTTGCTATCTTTGCGTCTAAATAGAGTATTAACCAAAACAAAAAGCCTATGGCTATTCTCAACTATGTATTATTATCAATAATGTTTTGTGTTACTCCGGCGGGTGTGCTATGGCTGTGCAGGAGATTTCCGCTGTTGGGCAAAATCGGCCCAATTATGATTCTCTACGCAATCGGTGTTGTAATCGGCAACATCCCTATGCCCGACGAAATCAAAACATTCCAAGACTTTCTACCCAACATTATGGTTCCGTTGGCCATTCCGATGATGCTTTTCGGATGTTCGTTCAAACTTAGCGAGGCCAAACTTCAACTCAAAGTCGTAACAAGCGGCGTTATATCGGTTTGCGCGGCTACGGTGGTGGGATATCTGCTTTTTGGCAAAAACCTCGCAAATGGCGCCCAAATCGGCGGTATGATTGCAGGTAAATGTACAGGTGGCACACTCAATATGGCAGCCCTGCAAGTTATGCTCGGAGTGGACAATGAGACATACATTATGCTCAACTCCTACGACATAATCATCTGCTTCATCTATTTCGTATTCCTGTTGAGTGTCGGTATCAAGATGTTCCGCAAACTGTATCGCGAGAAACGCGATGTCGAACTCTCGGCCGAAGACCAAGCCGAAATCGAACGCCAGGTTGCGCAAACCAAAGAGAATCCCTACAAAGGCATATTCTCGAAAGAGGGATGGATTCAAATCGGCAAAATTATGCTCGCCACCATTATCATCGTGGGTATTGCTGCCGGTATCGGATTCCTCACCGCACCCAAAGGGTGGTTTACGGTAGTATTCATCCTGATGCTCACAACGCTGGGTATCGCAAGTTCATTCCTTAAACCTGTGCGTGCACTCACTCGTAGTTACGACGTGGGAATGTATCTTATTTACATTTTCAGCCTTGCAATCGCATCTATGGCCGACTTGTCGGAGTTGAACATTACAGGTGGATTGTACCAAATCGGCTTTATGTCGTTTGCTATCTTCGTGTCGCTGGCAATCCACGCGCTCCTCTGTCGCCTTATGAAGGTCGATGCTGATTCGATGGTTATCTCGTCGGTGGCGTTTATCAACTCACCTCCCTTCGTACCTATGATTTCGGCCGCTATGCGTAACAAAGAGACACTTGTTACAGGTTTGAGCGCAGGCCTTATCGGCTACGCCGTGGGTAACTACCTCGGCTTTATAATGAACGAATTATTAACCAGACTTTAATGATTATGCGTAAACTATTCATATCGGTGCTGACACTCGTAGTGTTGTCAGCACCCGACATGTCGGCCAAAACTCCTAAAACAGAGAAAAGTAAAGCCGACACCACCACAACCCAAGAGGAGAAAAAACAGACCGTCAAAACGGGTTGGAATGTGGCTCCATTCCCCTCGGTAGCCTACAATAGCGATACAGGTTTCCAAATCGGTGCGCTGTGTGAGTTGTTCTATTATGGCGACGGCTCGACCTACCCAGGCTATATGCACAAATTCAACGTCGATTTGTCGTACAGCACAGGCGGTCAGGTTAAACTGCACTTCTTCTACGATTCGAAATACCTTATCCCCAAGGTGCGACTTACCGCAGCAGCAACCTACCTGCTCAATACGATGTATCCATTCTATGGCTTCAATGGCAATATGTCGCCCGTAAATATGGATTACAACAGCAACAAGGAGAACCGCACAGCATTCTACAACGTGCGCCGTAATATGTTGCGCGTGATGGCTGACTTCCAGGGCAACATCTACAAAGATTCGTTCCGCTGGGCGGCCGGTATCTCGTATTGGTACTACAAGGTGCAAGATATTACCGGCGAAAAACTTGTTGGTCCTAAGGGCAAGTATGACCTTGTAAACAACCAAGTCCTCACCGGCAACAATATCCACAGCAGCTCACTCTACCAACTCTACCAAAAGGCCGGTTTGATTAGCCCTGAGGAGGCTGGTGGCGGCTCACACATCGAACTGAAAGCGGGTGTGGTATTTGATAATCGTGAGCACGAGGCCGATCCTACACGCGGTATCTGGACCGAGGTTTATGCCTATGGCTCGCCCGATATTTTCCAAGGTCGCAACCACTACCTGAAACTCGCAGCACACTTCCGCCACTACGTTCCCCTGTGGCAAGACAAGATTGTGTTTGCCTATCACGCAGCCTATCAAGGACGTCTGGCAGGCGACGCACCATTCTACACATTGCAGAACATCTCGACACTCTACCTGCGTCAGATAGTGTCGGACGGCATTGGTAGCATCAACACCGTGCGTGGTATGAACTACAACCGCGTTGTCGGCGATGGTTACGCTTGGGCTAACTTCGAGATGCGCTTCAAATTGGTATCGTTCAAATTCATCAAACAGAATTGGTACTTGGCAACCAACCCCTTCTTTGATATGGGCGCGTGCGTGCAACCCTACCGCCTTAGCGAGATGCAACAAATTCGAAAAACTCATCGCTCGCTGGATGGCACCCAAGTACTGACAGACAACGAAGTCGGCCTGATTTACACGGGCGAGAAGGAGAAACTACATATGAGCGCAGGTTTTGGAGTGAAGTTGGTAATGAACCGCAACTTCATCCTGTCGGCAGAGTTTGCATTCCCGTTCTTGCAAGAGCAAGATGGCAAATTCGGCACCAATATCGGTCTGAACTACATCTTCTAAAATATCCCATTTCGAAAACGGATATACAACACAAGAGCCTGCCACACGACAGGCTCTTGTACGTTTAGTACACCATCCACTTCACAAAAAAGCAGAACCAAGCCGACAAACACCCACACAATAGCAAGTCCCCTCCAAGGAGGGGATTTAGGGGAGGGTCCAACACAACACCTCCCTCCACTCCACAAAAAA
>JAFTYJ010000072.1 GCA_017464745.1 Rikenellaceae bacterium
GTCAAACCCACCTCGGGAATGCGCCGCCTGCACCTACACTTCGACAGCCATATTGAGGCTGTAAACGGAGTTGCCTATCAGTTGCCGCCCAGCGATACACTGACCTACTACATCTCGTCGATGATTTCGCTCATCGACACCACGATGGTCTATCGCAAGGAGGTAATCTCGAAATATCTGGTTGTCAACGACCGTAACCAACTCGGTTGCCGTGTGAATGTTGTGTTCCCTCAGGGCAAAACAAACATCATCGACACGCTTCGTGACAACCGCCAACAGATTGCCAACATTCGCACTCTGATGGACTCGCTGGTCAATCACAACGAGTTTATCGTGGACAGCATCGTACTCACCGCCGCTTCGTCGCCCGAGGGCTCCTACAAACTCAACACCTCGCTGGCCGAACGACGCGCCGATGCACTCAAAGAGTATATTATCGCCAACTTCCAACGCTCACCCGAGGATAACCTCACCTTTGAGGCCGTGGCTCTGCCCGACAGCCTTATGGGTGCTGCAACTCCTGCTGCCGTGGCTACGGTGGACACCACCGCCGAGGAGCCTATCGACCTGCGCAAGGTGTTGGTTGTAAGGTGGATTGGCGAAGATTGGGACGAATTTGAGTACCAACTGAACGAGGACTCGGTGATGCGCAATGACCCCGCCAAGGACAAAATTATCGCCCTGGCACGCTCCATCAAAAATCCCGATGCTCGCGAGGCTCAAATCCGTGCCAAATACCCCGAGCAGTATCGCTATATTCTCAAAAACCTATACCCCAATATGCGCGCCGTAAACTTCAAGTACGATCTTCGCCGACGGGGTATGGTTCAGGATACGCTCATCACCGATGTGCCCGACACCACCTATCTGCGTGGTGTGGAGTTGTTGCGCCAACGCGACTACCAGAAGGCACTCGAAATACTTGTCGATTACGAAACCCCCAATACGGCGCTCGTAGACATGTCGCTCGGCTACAACCACAATGCCTACGACATCCTGCGCAAGTGTCGCAATCGTTCGGCCAACAGCGAGTATCTGTATGCCATTTGTTGTTCGCGTCTGGGTAAACTGCGCGAGGGTGTGGCAAGTTACAACCGCGCTGTGGCGATGGACGAGAGGTTGATGTTCCGTGCGGGACTCGACCCCGAAATTCAAGACCTCTTGACCGAGGCCCAAGCCCGAGGTATGGAAGTAACCCTACCCGAGTATTGGTAAAGTGTGACCTTATTTTCATAATCAGGTAATAATGTTTTTTTGTTGGTAGAGGGCGGCACTCCGAGAGGACTGTCGCTCTCGTCTTTTGTGTATATTGGTGTTTTTCGTATCTTTGCCCCACACAAAATCCAACCGCTATGCAAAAGCCCACACTCCTGCAATCCGTTGCACCCATTCTGACACTGCTTGTACTCATCTCGCTCAACCTGCTCACAGGCGAGGATACTATGGGCGGTGCCAACCAACTTTCGCTCCTGATAGCCGCATTTGTGGCGGGAGGTATAGCCATCCTGCGCGGCGCAACGTGGAAGAACATCACCGACGGTATTTCGCGTTCGTTCGCTACGGCCGTGCCTGCGATGTTGATACTGCTGATGGTGGGCGCATTGTCGGGAAGTTGGATGACCTCGGGAATTATTCCCACGATGATATACTACGGTTTGGAGGTGTTGCGGCCCGAGTTTTTCCTGCCCGCCACGGTGATTATAACGATTATAATTTCGCTGGCTACGGGCAGTTCGTGGTCCACAATCGCCACTATCGGTGTGGCCCTTATTGCGGTGGGAAATGCGTTGGGTATCGACTCGGCGTGGACCGCGGGAGCCATTATCTCGGGAGCCTACTTCGGCGACAAGGTTTCGCCTCTGTCCGACACCACCAACCTGGCTTCGACCGTAGCCGAAGTCGAACTCTTCGACCACATACGTTTTATGATGCGCACCACCCTCCCCTCAATACTGCTCACTATTGCGGCATTCACCGTTATGGGACTCTGGGCCGGAGGTGTCGATACCAACCCCGACTCGGTGGCCGACTATCAGGCTGCAATGTCGTCGACCTATCGCATCAGCGGTTGGTTGATGTTGATTCCGCTGTTGGTTGTGGGATTGATTGTACGTCGTATGCCTGCGGTGCCCGTGTTGCTCATAGGCTCCTTTGCGGCGGTGGTTGCGGCGGCCATAGCACAACAGCCCCTGCTCCACCAGATTGCAGGCGTAGAGGAGATGACGTGGAGCAACTACTACGATGTTCTCACACGTTGTATGTATGGCAGTATGGAGCCCTCGACGGGTATTGAGGCAGTGGATGAGTTGGTGGCCACGGGCGGTATGATGGGAATGATGAATACCGTATGGCTGATTATCTCGGCTATGATTTTTGCGGGCGTTATGGATGCAGGCGGTTTCATTGAGAGTATCACCGATGCGATGTTGCGTAGTCTGAGCCGTCGCGCACCTATGGTTACCGCCACCACAGCATCGTGTCTGCTGTTCAACCTCACCACGGGCGACCAATATATGTCGATTGTGATTCCGGGCAAGATGTTCCACAGCGCATTCCAGCGCAAAGGCTACGACCCGTGTCTGTTGAGCCGCACACTCGAAGACGGTGCTACGGCCACCAGCGTACTGATTCCGTGGAACACCTGTGGTGCAACCCAAGCAGCAGTGCTGGGTGTTGCCACAGCAGCATATTTCCCATTCGCATTCTTCTGTTGGCTCTCACCCCTCATCACTATTCTGTTTGCGTGGTTGGGTATCGGCCAGCGTCGCAAAGGGTATAATTTGTAAGCCCCCCTCATTGGCGTTCGACCACTGGTCGCAATTGTGAATTTAAAACACTACGGGCTGTCTGACGTCTTGTCGGACAGCCCGTAGTGTGTGTACTCCAAACTATTTCTCGTCATCTTCGGCGGGAGCCTGCGAAGCGATCTCCTCAGGAATCTCACAACGCTCATACACGCACTGTTGATAGGGGTCGTCCAGTGCAATCCACACCATCTCGTCGTCGAAGAGTGTGACAGAATAGCGGTGAGCCCAATCGCCCGCACCATAGTCATACATTCCGCGAATCACAGCACCAGCCTCCTCGTCGGTATAGATGTTATAGACACCCGTACGCACCGTACCAAAGGCATTATTGATGTTTTGAAACTCGGTGAAGGTGCGGTCTTTGCGTGTAAATTCGAGGTACACATAACTACCCTCGGCCAGGTTGTGAGCAACTGCATTGCCATCACTATAACACACAAGTTTCCATTGGCCGGCCAGGGTGTGAGGTGTAACCTCCCTTGCGGGATTTGGGTATAAATCGGGTTTGCAACCCGTAAAGGCCAACGCCACAAGCGCTACGGCCACTATTTTCAACCAATTTTTCATATTTTATGTTCGTTCTTATATTTTTCTATTCTTCAAACAGCACTTCGAGGCGACGCACTCTCGGCGGCAGTTCCAAGCCACCAACATAGAGTCGCACAGGCTCGGTATTGAGGTTTGGGTGCTCCTTTCGGGCAGTAGCACTCTTTACCCCCTTGCACTCCACAATCAGCACTCCCTCGGCGCCCGCATTAAGCACCTCAGGCTCGGTACGCAGCGAGATGTTCGGCGTGCTCAACATTGCATCGGCGGTAAGTCGCATTGCTCGCGAACCCACATTTTTGCAGGCCACACTCGCTCTACCATCCGTAAGAATCACACGTACTGTACTCAATCGCAAGTCACCCATCGTCACGGGATAACCGTTATCGGCTTGGGTCGAGAGCACTCGTCCGCGCAGTTCCAGCACTGCTGTCGGAGTTTTGGCCGAGAGGTTGGTATAAATCCACACTCGTTGCACCACACCTCCCACTCTGCCCTTGGGGTCAAAAGTCACTGTAAAACGCCCTTTTTGCCCCTTACGGACGGGTTGCACGGAGTTCTCGACACGCACACAACTACATCCCGTAGTCACTCGTGTCACAACCAGCGGCTCGCTACCTCGGTTGGTCCACTCAATGGTCCGACTCCACGGCTCGGCATCCTCGCTCAGAGTGCCAAACTCCACGAGTTGGATATCGGCCTTCGAGGGTACTCCTTCGGCAAACACCATTCGGCCGCCACCTACGGTTGCGGGGTTGGCAACACTATCCAATCGTGCACGGGGAACAATGCGAATCTGCGCCCTAGCCGACACTACGGCCGACAGCAACACAGCGACCACTACGGCCACTCGCACGCCCCACCTACACATCGCTACAACCAACCGTTACCCGTACTGCGACGTACGGTGATATTGAACTTGTGGCTCTCGCCGTTGCTTGCGGTGATGGTAGCCGAAGTGGCACCCGCTTTGACACCCTTGAACAGCACACGGCCATCCTCGTTGGTGCAAGTTGCCACCGACTCGTCCTCTATTTTAACGGTATAGGTAAGTTTCTCGCCATCCTTGAAGTAGCGTGCAGGGACAAACGCCACAGCGCCCTGGACAGCCACATAGACATTGGGGAAACGCATAGCCACACCTGCATCGTCACCTGCGATAGCAGCCAGAAAAGCCGCAGCATTCACCTGACCCGAGCCCATTTGACCGCGATAGTCAGGCAGATTGATTTGCATAGGTTGCAGAGGACCGATGTCGGCCACATAGCGACAATAGGTTTTGCGACCCGTGCAGTATTTGTCAATCGAGGCAGCGGTAGTGTGCAACAACTCTTGCAACTCCTCTGCTTTGAAGTGTTTGCGCAGTTGAGTAGCATACGAGATACCCAGCGCAGCAACACCGGCAACGTGGGGAGTAGCCATCGAAGTACCCTCCATATAGCCATAACCCGTGGGTGCAATGTGCAATGGCAGGGTCGAGAGGATACAACCCAACTCGCCATAGTTGCTACCATAGATGTTATCCTCGTAGCGATAGTCCCAATAGTAGTCTTGGTCGCCACCGGGAGCCGAGATGGTGGTTCCGGGGCCGTAGTTGGTGTAGACCGCAGGGGTGAAGTCGGCCGCAGTAGCCGCTACCGACACATACTCCTTGGCTGCACCGGGGAAACCTGCCGCAGCAGCGCTCTCGTTACCCGAAGCAAACACCGCGATACCTCCCTCGATAGGTCCATTAGGCGAGCCTGCATTGTGGGTAAAGTAGTCCAAAGCGTCTTTCTCCAAAGGTGAGCCTGCCTCCCATTGCTCTTGGGTTGCAAAACCTGCCTCGCCCCAATCATAGATATTAGCAGCACCCGACACATAGCCCCAACTACATTGCAGCACCACAGCACCGTTGTCGGCCGCATATTTGATTGCACGCATAGTAGCCAGCAGGCTGGTAGCAGTGTTACCCGAGAAGATTTGGCACACCATAATACGCACGCCATTACCCGAGCCGTCGCCACCTGCAATCGAACTGACACCGATGCCGTTGTTATTGACCGCCGCAATCACACCCGCAACGTGCGAGCCGTGACCCGAGTCATACAGACCGTTCCAGGTGATAGTACCCGAATCGTTCACAAAGTTATAGCCGTGAACGTCGCCCTTGTAGCCATTGCCGTCGGCGTCCTCGTCCATACTGATTACCTCGTCGTCGTTGGTCCAGATGTTATCTTTGAGGTCGGGGTGTTTAATCCATACGCCCTCGTCCAGCACAGCCACCACAACCGAGTTGTCACCCGTCGAGCGCTCCCAAGCCTTCTCGACCTGTACGTCGGCATCCTTGACCGACTTAACAGCGCCCTCATTGGTGAACATATCGCCACGGTTGATAAGGTTCCATTGTGCCGCCAGCAGCTCGTCATTTTGGGCTGCGGTGCGGGTTTGTGCCACCGACGACGAAATTGCCGCCAACTTCTCGGGCGACAAAGGAACAGCCTTGCTATCGTAGGCACGTTTGATGGTGCGGTTGAGGTCCACGGTTTGCACCTCGCCCAGAGCCGACAGACGACGGGCAACCTCGCCCACAGATTGCGAAGCGTCAAAACCTACCACATACCATTGGTGCAGACCGCTGGTGCGGGTACGCTCCTCATTGGCTTTATCGACGGGGAACACACGTTCGAGGCGATAACTGCCAATTACATCCAGCACCTTATCCACATTGACATTACCGCTACGGGTAGCACCGCCACGGGTGAAGCCCGCAAATTCGATAACGTCGGCCACTTCGGGGGTAAATTTGACCATCAACTCGCCCTCGACATAGGGAGCCTCGGGAGTTTGGCCTTCACCCACGCCGCCATTGTCGATGGTGTCGGCGCACGAGCCAAGCGACAACATTGCCGCCGCAATCAAAGCATATATCTTTATTCTTTTCATCCTTGTATGATTGATGAGTGTTGTGTTTGTTATCCGTTAAAATGTGAGGAGCAAGATGTGTCTAATTCTCCTCGGCGTTGTAGCCACCCTCTTTGTGGATGTAGTGTTCGTAGTAGTAGTTCAGGTTGGCGGGGGCGTTGCTGAAACCGGAGTAACTACCGTCTTTCCAGCGGCCCTCCTGCGGGAACACAAGGCTGAACGGAACCCACATATCGAGTGCGGGGTGGAACAGCTACCAATCGGGCAACTCACCACTCAAACGGTTGAGGTTGATGGCAAACCACTTGGTCGAAGGCATAACCTTCTTGATTTTGCGGTCAACCAGAATTTGAGGCAGGGTATCCACACCGTCTTTGTTCTTCGAAGCGGCAATATCCTCCTGAGTATAGTAGGGAATATCGGGGTCGTCCTCGAAGGTAGGCAGCGAGCCGTGCAGATAGTTCACCGACAGCACCAGAGTATCCAAATCCCACTTGATAAGGTCCACGGGAAACTCCTCCTCGTCGATAAAACCACCCAGGTTTTTCTTGACGGTGTTGCTCAAATCGGTAACCACGTTACGTTGGTTGGCATTCAGCACCAGCGAGCGCAGTTTGGGGAAATTCTCTTTGGTCAGCACCTCGGGAATAGTTTGGAAGTTGTTGGCACAGAGGTTCAGATATTCGAGGTTGCGCAGTTTGGCAAACGACTCGCTGAGTGAACTCAAACCATAGGCTCCCAGGGTCAGACGTTTGAGGTTGTCGCCCAGGTATCCGAGGCTCTCGCCCTCGTCGAGGTCGAGCAAGAACGAGTTGGCGTTACCAAAGAAGTACAACTCCTCGGCGGCGGTCAAAAAGCGCACCTCATAGGGCAAACTCTCCTTGGTGTAGAACACAAAAAATTCGGCTTTCTTGACACGTCCCACCTTGTCGGGGGTACATCCCTCTTCGCCGTCCTCCCACAGGGTCACGCCGGTCCAGGAATCCATAGGTTGCGAGGTGTCGGGGCTGGCGGTGCTGCGCAGGGTACGCGAGATTGCAAGCAGTGCCACCGAGTCACCCTCTCGGGTATTCTCTTTGATAGGCTCGGCTGCACCTTGGCGCACCAGCAGGTCATCTTGGCGACCCATTTGTTGGTTCTCCTTGGGAACGAATTTAACCTTTGCCTCACGGATTGTGTCACGCGAGTTGATACCCCAATCAAAGCGGAGGGTTACTTCACGCGGACGCAAACCGCGATTGAGTTCCACTTTATAACTTTTGCAGGTCAGCCACGCAGCGTTGTCGGGAATCTCCACATCGAAGTCCACGTTGGTTTTGAGCGTAACCTCAAAGTGGCGATCCTCATACTCGTCATAGCACTCCAACTCCACATTGGGATCGGCCAACTCGATAAGATAGGGATAACCCTGTTGGCTTACAGCAATACGTCGGGGGGTATCGTCGTCATTGACGGTCTCGATACGCACCTCACCGTTACGCGCGGTGCTCACCAGAGCCGAGTCCACGATGATTTGGCACTCGGTAGAGCCACGGCCATTGGTCGGCGACACGGTAATCCAAGGAGCGTCGGTCGATGCGGTCCAAGCCTCGCCGGCCTCAATGCGAATAGTTTTGACACCACCCACAGCATCCATTTCGATGGTCGTGGTATCGACATCGAAGGCTACATTGGGATTGTCGGGTGTGCAGGCGCCAAGCATCAGTGCGGCGGCAAGCACCATATATTTCGTCTGTTTCATATTCTGTGTGTGTACTTTCTACTCCAACATATATTCGCAATTCTGAATATTTTGCGTCTTATCGTAAATCAGATAATAGGCGCCCACTCGCCAAGCGTAGCAGATGTCCGAAGCGTCAAACACAATACGGGGGTTGTCGCTGATATCCAGATAGTAAATCAAAGTCGAGATAGTGTCATCCACCTTGCGCAGGTCGTTCGAGCCGATATAGAAACCTCGCAGACCCGTGTGGTTGTACAAGCCTGTGGGCCATTGACGCAGGCATCGCTCACCTTTGGAGTCACGTTGGCTGCGGATTGCAAACACCGTCAGAGAACGAGCATCCAGCGGCTCAAAGGGGAACTCGCTGAACGAGTTGAACGACAGGTCAATACCATACAGATAGGGCATATTGCCGGCGTGGAACTTGCGGGGCAGTTTCGACAAGCGGTTGTACGACAAGTCGAACGACACCAAATCCACCGAGTTGTGATACTCGAATGCCTCGTCGGGCATCTCGCTGATTTCGTTGGCACGCAACACAATGTAGGCAATCCACGAGTCGGTCTTGGCAATGGCCGTGGGGTACTTCGTAAATTTGTTTTGCGACAGGGTGAAGGTCTCGGCACGGAGTCCTTTATAGCCATCCTCGCCCGTTTTGTCCTCATCCTCGAAACCGTCAATCAGGTTACCCGAGAAATCCACGGTGGTAATTGTGTATTTGCTTTTGGCGTCAAAGATATTGGGCACCTTGGTGAGTTTGTTGTACTTCACCGAGAAGGTTTCGATGTCGTCGATAGCACAGAAGTAGCCCTCGGCATCACGGGGCAGGCTCTCCAACTCGTTGTTGTCGAGATAGAGTTGCACGAGTGACACGTTTTTGGTCAGGGGGTGAATCTTGCTGATTTTGTTGTACGACATATCGAGCAACGACAGGCTACCCAGATTCTTGAACGACTCGGGCAACTCCTCCAACGAGTTCTCGCGCGAGTAGAGAATTTGGATACGAGTGCGCGAGGAGCCGTTAGCCACAGCGTCCAAGCCTTTGTAAATCTCCTCGGCGCTCCACTGTTTGTTGTTCGAGATATTGAGCGAAATCAACTGCGGCAACTTGGCAATGACCATCGGGAAGGAGGTCATCTTGGGGCAGTTATAGATTTCGAGGTCGGTCAGAGCCACACAACGCGACAACTCCTCGGGCAACTCCGTGATGGTGCTGTTGGCGATGTTGAGGTATTGGAGGTTGGTGAGGTTACCAATCTCGGCGGGCAGCGAGGTCAGACCGTTGCACAGAGTACCGTGGTTGGTATCCATCGGGCGGATTGAGAATTGGCGACCGGTATTGACATCAATAATCTCGCTCTCGGCCATACTCTCGTACAGACGCATCGAGGGTGCACTGAGTCCGTTCTCAATCAGTGCGCGAGCACAAGGCTCCGACATCTGAGTTGCGGGGTTCAGCGTTTCGAGATATTTTTTGTGAATTGCCATACGGTTGCGGGTACGCTCCGCCAGGCTCTTGTCCATATCCATCGACAGTGCAGGATCGTAGGAGATGAGGTTCACATCGTTGTGTGTTCCGAGGTACAACTCCAACATCTCGGTCAGTTGGCCGATAGCGGCAGGCATTGCGCCACTGAAACCGAAGTCACTGATATCGATACGGGCCACACGTCCATTGGAGTGGAGTTGCACGCCGGGTTGGTCACCCCACAGGTCCACATCCTTATCGAAGTTCCAGTTGGTACCACGCACAAAGTTCTCGCCCATATAGTACCATTCGGGACCATTAAGGCTCTTCCAAATCTCATACAGCGCGCGATAGTCTTTGATATACTCCTCCTCGCCCGAGATTTTCACGGGGACAGCCACCTCGGTCAAACCGTTATCCTCTACCGTGAAGGTTGCTTTGGCGGCATCGGGGGTAGCACGCTCAATCAGGCCGTCATACTCGTCGTAGGCCTCATACTGAATCACGCGATAGGTTCCGGCCTCCAACCACAGCAGCGAGTCGCACGACAGTGTCGAGGTGCGGTGGCCATTGGGGGTATCAACGCCCTCAACGAAATCTATCGAGAAGGTCATAGGCAACTCCTTGAAGGTAACCTCCTTGTTGCTGGCCACGTTACGCACGGTCAGGTTCACCTGTTTAATCTCGTCGAAAGTGTACTCACGCTCGGCGGCACGGGTTACAACCGAGGTCGAGGTATCGGGCATACTGCTCAAATCCTTCACCATATCGAAGCGCACCTGACCACGGGGAACCACATTCACCGTCAGGTCGTGTGTTGTAAGCACACCAAGTTCCACCACAAAGCCACTCATCGCAGCCGAGGGGGTACCGATATACAGTTCTTGGTCAAAAGCGTCATAGAGTGTGAAGGTTACAACCTTATAGGCACCCTCCAACAGTTTGACCTTATCACTACGCAGGCCCCACTCGGTGGTCTTATCCTCGGAGGTATTGAGCGGCAGGGTTACGGTGAGGGTTTGGTTGTCACCATAACTCAACATCACTCGCACCTTGTAGGCTTGCGACAGCCATTCGAGTTGCGACACGATAGCACGGCTTTGCATCGTGGGTTGTGTTTGGGCCTCAGCATTATACGAAGCCTCTTTGTAGAGTTTGAACTGTACATATCCGTAGTCGGTTTCGCGATTATCGACACCTTGCTCCTTTTGGCATCCCGCCATAAGCACAGTCGACATCACGGTCAGCGCTACGCATACGAATAATCTGTAAAGTTTCATTTTATATAACTGCTCTTCTGTTTATCACTTTGTTTGTACCCTTGCGGTTTTCGGCTTGGGCTATCCGAGGAATCCGAACACACAGTGCATAATCAGCACGGCGGTGTTGTTCTCGTCATAGAATGTGATGACACCTCGTCCGCTGTTGCCCGACAGGTCCATCATACTCACACACGGCAGGCCGGCGTTTTGGATAACCTTCAACCACGATTGGGTCGAACGCCAAGTCTTAAATGCCGGCAATTTCATACCCACATACGAGGCCATAGCGTTGCGGTGGGTCAGGCGCACCTGAATAACGTTCGGATAGGCGGTATCCCAATCGGGGTCGCTCGGGGTGAGGAACTCGATGGTTGCATCAAAAGTCTCCTCGCCGATGAATGCCACAGCCGAGGTGTCAACCTCATAGACGGGAGGTGCCACGAAGTTCTCGTCGAGCACACACTCCACAACGGCATAGGCAACATTCTCCGAGTTGTAGAACACGATATAGGCAACATTCTCACCCTCGGGGCCGGGTTTGGTATTCAGTTTGTCGTTCATCACGACCTTATAACAATCGGGAATCTCGGCGTGTGCCACAAGACTAATCCAGCACTCGTCGGCAGCGCCAAACATATCGTCAGCACCATTGTAGCCATACACCTCATAGCGGCTGAACGGAGTGTTGAAGTTCAGGAAGTCGCCCGAATCGGCAGTTTTGTACGACAAGCGATAGGCGTTGGGAATTGCAGCCCACGCGCCACTGATAAACTCGGCGTTCTCCAACTCCTCGAAGTCGGCACTGTAGGCACGCATCGACGAAATGTCGGTAGCGTCGATAACTCCGGGCGGAACGTAAGGCTCCTGCTCGATGACACTCATAATATAGTTTCTCAAATCATACGCGATTTCGGTTTGGTTTTTATCGGTATAGAGTTGAGTTGCGGGGTCGGTGATTTCGGCAGCCACATCTGCGGGCAGTGCCAGGATATAGGCTACACGCTCACGGGAGTCGGTGTTGGCCGACACTTTAACCGACACAGGGCGGGCATACACACCCTTTTGGTCGGCACCCTCGGGGTAGTCGCCCACGGTGAGGGTAAACCAACTGCGGTAACGGTCGTGGTAGAGTTTCTCGCCCATCTTGACTACGGTATAGAACACCATGCCGTTGGGGGCAATCACATTACCCGTTGCTGCGGTAGGCAGATAGGTCAATGCCAGCGGGTCGTAGTAGTCGCCCAGGGTGTTGAATTTGAGGGTATAGTTCATATCCCAAGTGTGGACATTGGCGCAACCTTGGAAGTTGATTTCGAAGTTTGCAACCTCCACGGGATTCTCGGCGTCGGTATAGTCGCTGATTACAAACGGAACGGTTGTCGGCTCCAAGGGCAACTCCTCGATTATGGTACGCATTGAGATTTCGGTCACACCCTCGGTACCCGAAGTTGCAGAGAGGGTCAGCCACGCGGGAATCTCACCCACCAGCGACCAATTGAAGTTGGCACTCACAGCCACACGTTGCATAAATTGGCTGTTAATCCAACGCATATCCACCTTCTCAACGAGTTGCTCGCCATAGATATACATTCCTGTGGAGTCCATAGCAAAGTAATTGTCGACCTCGCTGTATTCGGCCACTCGCACCGAAGCGTCACGTTGTGCCACAGCCAGGGTCAGTACAGCCACAACCTCGGTGCGGCCATCCATAGTGAGCGACACATTACAGGTGTGGATTTGGGTATAGTCCGTAACGTCGGTAACTTTGATTTGAACTTGTTGGGTACCGGTTTCGGTTCCACGGAGGCTGAGAACGGTATTCTCGCCATCCAGCAGTCGGAACCAAGCGGCAGTCTCGGCAGGCACCGACACCTCCCATTTGACGGGAGCCTCAAAGGTCAGGGTATAAATCTCACCGGGGGTTACATCGGCAGTAATTTGCTCAGGGAACACCACTTCGGGGGTTTGACCTTCGCCACCCTCATCGGGCGGAGGAGTACAAGCGGTAACGGCCAGAGCAACGAGGGCGAGTGCGCCAAACAAACGTGCAATATATCTTTTCATCTTTTTCGGTATGTTGTATGTATTCAAATTAATCTGTCAAGGCTGTTGGCGGATTAGAGTCCCTCGCGTTGTATGCGGTTGGCCTCCTCCTCGGTAACCCACTCCATAACATTATAGAAGTCGCCTACGGCACCCACGGCAGTACCCACGTTCTCGACATAGACATAGGTCCACAGCACGGCGTACTTTTGACACGCGTTGAAGTACGAGGTATTGTAGGGACTCTCTTTGCCCAAAATCTTGTCGTCGCCGTGGAACATTCCGAACACCGAACCCTCATCGCTCAACACTTGGTCGGTATCCATCAGCACCTTAGGCTCGGCAGGGTCGCTCGCATCGAAACCGATTACCACATCGTAGCCGTCGTAGAACGCATTACGCAGGATAACGTGATTCTCCAATGTGGGGTGGAGGTCCACCTTAACGAGTTTTTGGAACGCTGTGTTGGTTCCCGGATAGTTATAAATCAGCATCGACGACAACACGCACCAACCCGTAAAGTTGTTGATATCCCACGGACACGATTTATAGAAGGTCGCTTTGTGGGTATTCCACGCCTCGTAGAGGTTCCACTGCACGCCCTCGGGGGCAATCAGTCGCAACACCACGCCGAGCGAATCGGTATCGGCAATGTTGTCATAGTGTCCGCGAAGGCTGACTTCGGCAGCGAGTTTTCCTGCGGGGATAGTCACTTTGGGGGTGAGGAGTGTGTAGTGTTTGCCCTCAATGGCATTGGTGCCTTTATCGACGATTTCGATACCGAAGGTACGGTCGTAATCGCAGGCCACGGTCGAAGCCACGGTCACCTCAAACACTTGGTCATCGGCGGTAACAACGTTGGTCGACAGCGTATCGGCAAACATTACATATTCGGCATCCGAGTAGGTGGTGTACTCCTCGTGGCACGACGCCAACAAGGTGAGCATCAGCACTGCGGCCGAAAGTATTGACAGTATGCGTTTCATTTTACTTGGGTATGGGGATTATCACATTAACTAATTGTTGCTAGGGTTGGGAGCCACCTCCGAGCCGGGAGCGTCGAGTTCGTGCTTGGGGATGGGCCATACAAAGCGGGGGTTGTCGGCCGTAACTTTAAGTTTGCTACCCTCTTTGAGCGAGTTCTGTTGGGGAGTACGCTCAAAACCACCACCGTTGAGCATTGTGCCCCAACGTTTGAGGTCTTGCAGACGGTGACCCTCCATATAGAGTTCACGAACACGCTCGTCCGAGATATTTTGCAGGTAGTTATCTTTGTTGACATTCATCGAGCCGCTACCATTTGCAAAACGTGCTTTGCGCAGGGTGGTGAGGTCGGCCGAAGCGGCTGCAAAGTCGGGGTTTGCCTTGCGGCAGTAGGCCTCGGCACGAATCAGGTATTGCTCGGCCAGGCGGAAGGGTTTGGGCGACACAACGTGGTAGATGTAGTATTGGTTCATCATCGTGGTGTTACCCATATATTTGGTCAGCAACGGCCACACAAGACCGTGGTTGTGACCTGTTTGCAGGTTGGTGAAGTATGCCGAGTAACGTGCATCACCCGCGCCATAGAGGTTAAGTACCCATTGTGCAGGCACATAATCGGGGTAGTAGTACACATAGTCGGTATTGAATCCCAAGAAACTTTGACCCAGCGCACCGCCATACGAGGTGGGGGTAAAGCCGATTTGCCAGATAATCTCGGTTGCCAAGTCGTTCGACCAGATGTAGTCGAAGAAGGTTTCGTTGCCCGAGTAGATAGTGTTGGCATCCGACAGCGCAAACACCTTGTTGGGGTGGTCAATCACCTTCGACGAGTAGTCGATAGCGGTCTCCCAATCCTGCATATAGAGAGCCACGCGGGCACGCAGAGCATTCACCATACCGTGAATTGCATAGTAACTGCTGATGCCGTCGTAGTCTTTATCCAGCAGGTTCTCGGCCTTGGTCAGGTCCTCAACGACCATTTGGTAGGAGTCGTAGAGCGACGCACGCACGGCACGTTCGGGTTGGGTGTACGACTTACGCAACACCACACCGAGTTGATTTTGGGCTTTGGCGGGGTCGTAGGCCTCGCAATAACACTTAATCAACTCCGAATAACACAATGCGCGAATAGTATAAACCTCGCCTTTGTAGAAATCCAGGGCCAGCAGTTTGTCGTCGTTGGTTTCGGCGGCAATCACACGGTCCACCTTTTCGAGGAAGAAGTTACACTCGCTGATGATACCATACAGAGCGGCATACACGGCCTCAACCTCCTTGCTGGTACCGCGGAAGGTCCACAACCAGAACTCGCCCATATTGTTGGAGTAGCCATCCACGGCATACACCAAATCGCTTTGGATATCGGGCAGCAGGGTGAGGTAGCCACTCCACAGAGCGCTGCTCTTCATTTGGGCATAGATACCCGTAAGATGTTGTTCGGCATCATCGAATGTCTGCATTGCACTGCCGACGGGGATAGCCGAGCCGGGAGTTTTGTCAAGACACGAGGTTGCCAACATTGCAACCATCAGGGTGACGCATATTTTGAGTTTTCTGAGCATACGTTATAGTCGTTTAGAAAGTGATGTCAAGTCCGAACGTGAATTGGCGAGCCATAGGGTACTGTGCGGCATAGATATTGGCCGTACCCTCGGGGTCCAATCCCGAGAATTTGGTGAAAGTAAACAGGTTTTGAGCCTGTGCATATACGCGGATACCGCTGAACACCTTGCTCTTGCGGAGCAGGTTTTGAGGCAGCGAGTAACTGAGCATCAGGTTTTTGAGTCGCAAGAACGAAGCATCCTCCAACAGACGGCTGTCGAATTCGGTATAGACACCGTGACGCGGGATGTCGGTCACATCACCCGGCTTTTTCCAGCGGTCCTGCAGGCGACGGCTTTGGTTGTACGATGCGAAACGGCCGTTCGACTCGTCGAAGTAGCGGTCGTTGTTAATCATCCAACGGTCGGCAACCCAACTGAATTGGGCGCTGAGCGACAGCCCTTTCCAAGTCAGAGCAGTTCCGAAACCACCCTGCCACGGAGCGAAATAACTCTTGTCGATAAGCACTTTGTCCTCGTCGCGGAGTTCGGTTGTGATATTGCCGTTCTTGTCGTACCACAGAGCGTCACCATTTGCGGGGTTTACGCCTGCGTAGCGGTTGATGTAGAACTGACCCAACGACTCACCCACAACGTATTTGGTGTAGGCACCCGAGTTTTCGTATTCGGTAACGCCGTTGTAGAGTTCGGTAATTTTGTTGTCGTTATACGAGAAGTTGGCATTGATGGTCCACGAGAAGTCCTTCACGGCGATAGCGGTAGCGTTTACGCTCAACTCGACACCCTTATTAACCATCACACCCACGTTATCCCAATAGTAGCCGAAGCCCGAGGTCGAGTACGGCAGAGGAACATTCATCAGCATATCGCTGGTGCGTTTGTAGTACAACTCCAAATCGACATTGAGTCGGTTCCAGAAGCCCACGTGGATACCGAGGTTGCTTGTCCAGGGTTTCTCCCAACCGAGGTTTTCGTTACCGGGTTGAGCCAGACCCAAACCTGCGTCGCCCACATAGTCCAAGCCACCGCCCACAAGAGCCAGGTGCTCGTAGTTGGGGATTGACGAGTTACCCGAAGTACCGGTCGAGAGTTGCACCTGAGCGTTGGTCAGCCAGCGCGACACGCCCGACATAAACTCCTCGTTACGCAGATTCCACATAAATGCTGCCGACCAGAACACACCCCAGCGATTCTGCTTACCGAAACGGCTCGAAGCGTCGGTACGCACAGCAGCCTCGGCAAAGTAGCGGTTTTTGTAGTTGTACTCGCCACGGGCGAAGAACGACAAGAAACCATAATCCGAGTCGGTGGTATCATCCCACGATGTTGCACGGGTTGCGGTGGTGAGGTTGGTCAATGCGTCGTTGTTTTGACCTGCGGTTGCCACGCTGAACGCCTCGTAGTGGTAGTCGATACCCTCGTGACCCAACAGGAAGTTGAACGAGTGGTCCTTATTGATGTCAAACTCGTAGTTGATGGTGTTGGTCATTGTGAGGGTGTAGTTGTCGGTCGAACTGCGCGAAGCCGAGCCGCTACCCTGGTTGGGGGCATAACTCGGGAACGACTGTGCAAAGCCGGTCGAGTGCGAGTAGTCGGCGCTGAATTGCGAGCGCAGGGTCAGACCCTCAATGGGAGTTGCCTCGGCAAAGATGGTCTCGATAAGTTTGTATTTCTTGAAGGTCAGAGGGTTGTTTTTGAGCCATTCGAGGGGGTTCTGACCATTACCCTTCCACGAGCCGTCGTTGATAGATGCCAGCGAGCCGTCGGCCTTGTAGGGATTCCAGTAGGGCATCATAAAACGTGCGGCCGAGATGGGGGTTACAAGAGTATAGGCACCCTCGTCGGCTTGTTGGATATTCTGGAAGTTGAGCATAGTGTTGCTGCCGATTTTGAGCCATTTGGCAGCACGGCGTTCCAAGTTGGCACGCAGCGAGTAGCGCTCGAAGCCCGAGCCCACAGCCGTACCGTCTTGGTTATAGTAGCCACCCGACAGATAGTAGTTGGTCTTGTCGTCGGCACCCGACACCGCCAACTCATAACTATGCAGCAGAGCGCGGGGGTTGAACACCACATCCATCCAGTTGATGTCGGTGCGGCCCAGCACGTCGTAGTTTTGACCGTCGGTCATTCCGATTTCCTTCTCGTATTGGATACGCTCGGCGGTGGTCATAAGGTCCCACTTCTCGCCATTGGCTTGCGAGAAACCGATTTGTGTTTGGAATTGGATTTTGGGTCGGTCAGCCGCACGTCCCTTCTTGGTGGTAATCACAACCACACCGTTGGCGGCACGTGCACCATAAATCGAAGTCGATGCAGCATCCTTCAACACGTTAAGGGTTTCGATATCCGAGGGGTTGATGGTATTGAAATCGCTCGCCGAGATAGGTGCACCATCGAGGATATACAACGGAGCGGTACCCGAGTTAATCGAGTTCACACCACGGATTTGCATTGTTGCCGAGGCCGAGGGTTCACCCGTATTGGACAACACCGACAGACCTGCCACCTGACCTTGCAGTGCTTGGTCAAAAGCGGCGGTTGGGGTATCCTCAATCTTGGCGGTATTGACCGTCGAAACCGAGCCTGCCACGGTGCCTTTCTTACGCACGCCATAGGCAATCACAACCACGTCGTCCACCAATTCGGCTTCGCTCTCCATTTCGAGGTTGTAGGTTACGGCCGACTTACCGGTGGGCACGAGGTACTCCACGGTTTTGAAGCCGATATATTGGAACGTCAGTTTGGTACCGGCCACAGCCTGCACCGAGTAGGTTCCGTCGAGTTGGGTACTCATACCACTGAGCGCTTCGGTCACGACCGTCACACCGATAAGCGGTTGTTTGTCTTCGGCCGAGGTCACCTTACCGCTGACCGTCACACGTTCTTGGGCGACGGCGGCAGCAGGGATGGCGAGCATCAGTGCCAATAGTACTTTTGATAGAAATTTGGGCATATGCACAACTTATAATTACATTATCAACGCGCAAAACTAAAAAAACTACGAGAAAAAACCAAATAAAGTATAAATTATAACAAAATTTATGAAATACTCACAAAATCAGCAACCGATTGTAAGCGCATTTTAGGCCCGTTTAAGCCCCTGAATAGCACCATTTTAGATGGTAAATTCAAACATTTATCGGCTGAAAAATTCCACAAAAATATTTTTCACATTCAAGACCTCAGATGTGGAAAAATTCGTCATTTTCGACCCTCCAACAACGCTCATCACGATAATCTTTACGGCACAAATTTGGCACTCATTCAGACTCAAAAATAGCACGATTTTGTACAATAGTATTGCAATAAAATCGTTATCTTTGCATAAATAACCGAAAACAGCAAACACAATGACCGACCAAACCGAATTTTATCGTCTGTCCGTCGAGCAGACACGAGCACAACTCAATGCCACCTCCACCAACGGACTCTCCACTGCCGAAGCCGCCGAAAGATTGGCACACGACGGCCACAACGAGTTTGCCAAAAAGAAACATACCACCCTCATTGTCAAGTTCTTAAATCAGTTTAAGAGTTTTATGATTTTGGTGCTTATCGCGGCCGCTATAATTTCGGGCGTGGTGGGTGTAATGAACGGCGAGGGTATGGCCGACACCTTTATCATTATGGCCATTGTGGTAATCAACGCCATCATCGGAGTTTTGCAGGAGGCCAAGGCCGAGAAGTCGCTCGATGCGCTCGAACGTATGTCGGCACCCCACTGCAAGGTGATGCGCGACGGCGAGGTGCAGGTTATCGAGAGCCGCGACCTGGTGGTGGGCGACACGGTTGTTATCGAGACGGGCGACAGCGTACCTGCCGACCTGCGACTCACCGAGGCTACCAATCTCAAAATTCAGGAGGCGGCACTGACGGGCGAATCGCTTCCCGTCGAGAAGAGTACCGACACCATCACCGAAGAGTCACCCATTGGCGACCGCACCAATATGGCATTTGCCTCGTGCAGCGTCACTTACGGCCACGGTGTGGGTATTGTGACCGCTACGGCAACGGCCACAGAGGTGGGCAAAATCGCCTCGATGATTCAATCCGTTCCCGAGGTCAAAACCCCTATGCAGCAACGTCTTGACCAATTGGGAAAATACTTGGCAATCGCTGCGCTGGTCATCTGTGCGCTTATATTTATAATAGGTATCGCCTATGGCAACGATATTTTGACAATGTTTATGACGGCTGTAAGTTTGGCTGCTGCGGCCATTCCTGAGGGTCTTCCTGCTGTTTCGACCATTGTGTTGGCTATGGGTGTTACACGCCTTGCCAAACGCAACGCCATTGTGCGCAACCTCCCCTCGGTTGAGACTCTGGGCAGCACCACGGTCATCTGCTCCGACAAGACGGGTACCCTGACTCAAAACCGAATGACGGTGGTTGCAACCTACACCGAGGGTGCTCAACGCGAGGCCGCCGAACTCACACCCACCATCCGACAACTCATCCGCATTGCGGTGTTGGCCAACGACGGCAAACTCAATAGCGACGACGGCACAACCGTGGGCGACCCCATCGAAACCGCCCTGTTGGACCTGGGACGTGTGCACGGAATCGACAAAAACGAGGTGGACGCTGCGGCTCCTCGCTCGGCCGAGATACCGTTTGATTCGGAACGTAAACTTATGACCACCGTTCACCCCGAGGGAGAGACGCTGCTGGTTGCCACCAAAGGCGGTATGGACGAACTCCTTGCACGTTGCAACCGTATTGTCGATGCCGGCAAGGTACGTGCGCTGACCGAAGCCGACCGCGAAACACTGCGCACTGCCAACACCTCGCTTGCAAGTCAGGCTCTGCGCGTATTGGCTATGGGCTACAACGAGATAGAGGCTCTGCCCGACGAGATTTCGAGTGCCACAATCGAGCGCGACCTGGTGTTTGTAGGTATGGTCGGAATGATTGACCCTCCGCGCGAGGAGGTTAAGGCCGCGGTTGCGGAGTGTCGTGCTGCGGGCATACGTCCTGTGATGATTACGGGCGACCACCTTATCACCGCATCGGCCATTGCTCGCCAGTTGGGTATTATGGTCGATGGAAATATTGCTGTGACGGGTGCCGAGGTCGAGAAGATGAGCGACGAGGAGTTGCGCGCAACGGCCAAAAATGCCGCCGTGTTTGCGCGTGTGGCACCGGAGCATAAAGTCCGAATTGTCAAAGCATTCCAAAGCCTCAGCAATGTGGTTGCGATGACGGGCGATGGTGTGAACGACGCACCTGCGCTCAAACTCGCCGACATTGGTGTGGCTATGGGTATCACGGGCACGGATGTGTCGAAGGAGGCTGCCGATGTGGTGTTGGCCGACGACAACTTCGCCACCATTGTGTCGGCTGTACGCGAAGGCCGCCGCATCTACGACAACCTGATGAAGTCCATTCAGTTTATGTTTTCGACCAACTTGGGCGAGATTTTGGTGCTGTTCATTGCCGTGATTTGCAACCTTGTATCGCCACTGTTACCTATTCATATTCTGTGGATTAACCTTGTGACCGACAGTCTTCCAGCGCTGGCGCTCAGTTTCGACCCCGCCGAGGACGATATTATGAATCGCAAACCTATCGACTCCAAACAGGGCATTATGACACGCGGATTCTCGCTGCGTGTGCTGTTGCAGGGTGCGTGCATCGCTGGTCTGTCGCTTGCTGCCTACCACATTGGACTCCAAACCTCGGTGGATGCTGCACGCACAATGACTTTTGCAACATTGGCACTGTCGCAGATGACACTGATTTTCAGCATCCGTTCGGGTATGCACGCCGCCGTGAAGGGTATATTCCGCAACAAATTCCTGTGGGGGGCTATTCTGTTTGTGGTGGCGCTGATGGCTTTGGTGTTGTTGATTCCTTCGGTAAGAAGTATCTTCCACGTTGTTGCGCTTTCGGGCACTCAATGGCTGTGGGTTGGCGGTTTGTCGCTGGCCGCAGGCATTGTAAGCGAACTATTCAAAGGAGTGGTAAGGCTGATTCGCAAATAGATGATTCAAACAAAAACAGGCTGCCCGTCGAGGCAGCCTGTTTTGTTTACATTTCGGTATATGCATATTCGATAGCCCGATTGAGCAGACGATTCAGATTGACCGTCGGGGCAAACATTTCAAGCAACACGGGCACCGGGTCAGCGGCATCAAGCACCTCGCCACCCAAGTCGCGCTCCAAGATATAATCCTTTAATTTAAAATAGTCCGCCCACGGCGACTCCGCAGGGAAACCTTTGGGCACACGTTTGAGAGCACGTTCGCAGTCAAGTATCCACCCCTCGGCCTCGGTCACACAGCGGTGAAACTCGGCACCATTATCCAAAATCTCCTCGCGCATACTCAACAGCGGTTTGGGCTCGGGGCAATGGGCACCCGAAGCGAGGATACTGCGACCCAAGAGTCCGTCACCCACGGGTTCGATGTGCAGGTAGTAGCCAGCATAACCCGATTTGCGACCGTGCGGACAGATATAGGCACTCATATGGGTTTTGTAGGGAGTCTTGTCGGGCGAGAAACGGGTATCGCGGTAGATTCGATAAGTGCAGTCGCGCACCGACAGCATACCCAGCGCAGGGTCCTGGCTCTGCAATCCCGCAATCAGCCGCTCCACAATGCCATTGAACTCGGCCTGACGTGCGAGGTACTCCGCTTTGTTGGCATTAAACCACTCGCGGTTGTTGTTCACACGTAGTCGGTCGAGAAATTCGAGTATTTGTCGGAGAGTTGTCATTCGGCATCCACAAGTTTATAGAGTTTGTCACCACGACGCACCTCCGACGGGGTCTTAACGGAGCAGAACACACCCTGGGGCGCAACCTCGGCAGGAGCCTCAGCCACATACACCTGTTCGGCCACACACTCCAACAGACCCGTAGTGCGGCCAAAGAACATCAACTCGGAACCCTGTTCGAGGGGCGAAGCCTCGACCCACACCTCGGCAACTCCGATTTTCTTGAAGTAGTTGGTTACTTTGCCCACAAACACCTTGCGCTTGGTGGACGAAGAGCCATAAGCCATCGTAAGTTCGGGAATCGGGCGACCCGTGTAGTATCCGCCCCAGAAGTCGCGGTTGAACACCGTGCGCAGGCGTTCGGTCAGCGAGTCGGCCAACTCCTGCGAGAAAGTTCCGTCACACACCGCACACACGGCAGCATTGTAACTCTCAACCACACGTTTGACATAGTCGGCACCACGGGCACGGCCCTCCAATTTGAGCACCCTCACACCCGAGGCTATCATCTTATCGATAAATCCGATGGTACACAAGTCCTTGGGCGACAACAGGTATTGCCCCTGCACATCCAACTCGGCTCCCGTCTCCTTGTCACGCAGGGTGTAGGAGCGACGGCATATTTGGCGGCAGGCACCGCGATTGGCTGAGCAACCCGTCTCGTGGACACTCAGGTAGCACTTGCCCGAAATGGCCATACACAGCGCACCGTGGGCAAACATCTCGATTTGAATCAACTCGCCCTTGGGTCCTCGAATATCACGCTCCTTGATTTGGGAGTGGATGTAGGCCACCTGTTCCATACTCAACTCACGCGCCAAGACCACCACATCGGCCCAACGCGAGTAGAATTTCAGCGTTTCGACATTCGACACATTGAGTTGGGTCGAGATGTGCACCTCCATACCTCGGCTGCGGGCGTACTCGATAGCCGCTTGGTCGGCCACAATGAGCGCCGTCACACCCTCGGCCGCCGCACGGTCAATCACCGCGTGGAGTTTGGGAATTTCGTCGTCGTAGATTATGGTATTGACCGTAAGGTAGGTTTTAACCCCTCGGGCACGGCAGGTAGCCACAATCTCGGCCAGGTCGTCGAGAGTAAAATTGACCGACGAGGCGGCTCTCATATTGAGTCCCGCCACACCGAAATAGACCGAATCGGCTCCGGCCTCAATGGCGGCGTGCAGACTCTCGTAGGAGCCCACGGGTGCCATTATCTCTATATCACTTCGTTGCATTTGGTAGTGTGTTGTGTTGTCTATTTATCACGCCCCATAAGTCCCTCGACAAAGGCCTTCAAACCGGCCAAAGCCTCGGGGTCGGCATCAACCTCGGCCAGCGCAGCCAAAGCCTTGGCAAAACGGCGGTTAATCTCCTCCTCGGTCTTACGCTTCACCTCGTAGCGGTTGAAAATTTCGAGTGTACGCGCAATCTTCTCGTCGGCCGACAGCGACTCGTCGCGGTGGAGCGAGCCGAGCAGTGTACGCTCCTCGGGGGTTGCGGCATTGAGCGCCGAAATCATAAGATAGGTCTTTTTGCCCTCCAAGATGTCGCCACCCACACTCTTACCCAGGCGGCTGTCGCCATAACTATCAAGCAGGTCGTCCTGCAATTGGAAGGCCAAGCCAAACTCCAAAGCAAACTCCCTGAGGCGGTTGATATTTCGGCGGTCGGCACCTCCGAGAATGGCGCCAATCTCGATAGCACCCTCGAACAGCACCGAAGTTTTGAGCGCAATCATATTGATATACTCGCTCTCCTCGACGGTTTGGCGGCTCTCGAAATCCATATCGTACTGCTGTCCCTCGCACACCTGCATTGCCACACGATTGAAACACTCCATCACTCGCGGCAACAGCGCTGCGGGAGCCTGAGCCAACAGGCTGTACGAACTGATAATCATCGCATCGCCCGACAGGATAGCCACATTCTCACCCCAACGATTCCACACCGTGGGTCGTCCTCGGCGCAAGGGGGCGTTGTCCATAATATCGTCGTGCAGCAGGGTGAAGTTGTGGAACACCTCGATAGCCGCAGCACAAGGCAGTGCGCGTTCGTAGTCCTCGGCAAAGAGTCCGTAACTCATCAGCACAAACACGGGACGAAGGCGTTTACCACCCGCTTCGAGCGCATACTCCACGGGGCGATACAGCAATCGGGGCTCGGCCGGATAGTCCAAAGCGGCCAGATAATCATTAATCTTGCAAAGCAGTTGTTGGGAATCCATCATAGGTGCGTGGTTTGTTCAAGTACACAAATATACACTATTTTTTGCGATTCAAAAAAAAAGTCGTATATTTGGAAATAATTAATCCTTCATTAACACCTAAAACACAACCTGATGAAAAAACTTTCAGTAGGAATTGATATTGGCGGAACCCGTACCAAAATCGGTATTGTGGACGCCGACGGAAATGTTTGCGCCAACGCTATCATCGCAATGGCTGCATACCCCCGCGAGAGCGACTATCCCGCGTATGTCGATAAATTGTGTAGCGAAATCCAACGCCTGTTGGCACTCCAAGAGGAGGACTACGAGGTGGTAGGTATCGGTATGGGCGCTCCTATGGCCAACTACAACAACTGCACTATCGACAACCCCGGCAACCTGTGGACTCCCGACAACGTGAGCGAACAACACAGCCGCATCTTCCCCATCGCCAAAGACATCCTGGCTCGCTACGAGAACGAACCCAAATTGCGTGGTACCAAAATCGTAGTTACCAACGACGCCAACGCCGCAGCAATCGGCGAAATGGTGTATGGCGGTGCCAAAGGTATGAAGAACTTTGTGGTTGTCACTCTGGGTACAGGTGTCGGCGGCGGTATCGTGCTTAACGGCGGACTCATCAACGGCCACCGCGGTTTCGGCGGCGAGTTGGGTCACATCGTAGTTCAACACGAGGGTCGTCAATGCGGTTGCGGTCTGCGTGGCTGCATCGAGCCCTACGCATCGGCTACCGGTATCGTGCGCACCGTAACCAACTGGCTCAACGACACCGACGAGCCCAGCATCCTGCGCAATATCGACCCCGAGAAGATTGAGAGTAAAGATATTAGCGACGCAGCCCTTGCAGGTGACGCCATGGCACTACGCGCCTATGAGTACACCGGCGAGTTGCTGGGTAAATGCCTGGCCAACATCCTGCCCATCCTCGACCCCGAGGCTATCTTCATCACCGGCGGTCTGGCCAAAGCGGGCAACCTGATTTTGGCTCCCACCGAGAAGGCTATGCGCGAGTCGCTGTTGCGTATCTATGGCGACGTTAAGTTGTCGCTGTCGCAAATCAACGACGACAATGCCGCAGTTCGTGGCGCATCGGCGCTGGTTTGGTAAAACCCTCGAAATAACCGTTTTCATAAGTAATATATTTGGGAAAAGCCCCGCTGTGAAGCGCGGCTTTTTTTTGTTTTAAATCGCCCAAAATCCGCCCATAAGTAAAAACAAACAAAAACACACAACAACAATATACTGAAAATCAGCCACATAACCCCAAACGCCCAAACAACAGCACACAAAAAGTGCCACAAAAAGGCCGCTATTTGAAATATTATACATATCTTTGAAATTGGAAAACTATAATGAATTGCCTATGGAAAAAAAATTAACTCCGAGAGATCACTCTCTTTTTCTTAAAGCATTCCGCACATACTTGCAGTATGTTAATTCCTGGCTCTACTTCCGTAAAGAGCACCTTGTGGGATTGGAAAACGTGCCGGCAGATGGCACCCCGGTGGTGATTGTATCGAACCACCAGAACTGTCTGAACGACCCGTTGTGCGTGTGTCTGAAACTTACGGACCGTCGAATGAACTTCATTGCTCGTGCAAACGTTTTCAACAATCCTCTATTTAATAAGGTACTCCGCACGTTGGGTCTGCTTCCCGCGTACCGTATGAGCCACGAGGGTTACTCCGCAATCCGCAAGAATCAAGAGACTTTTGACGCTGTTGGTTCGGCGCTGCAAGATGGCGAGACGCTGATGATGTTCCCCGAGGCCGACCACCAAGACAAACGCTGGCTGGGAAATTTCAAGATTGGCTACCTTCGTATTGCGTTTGATGCGGCCCAGAGATTTAATTTCGAGCAGGACGTTATGATTTTGCCGTCGTGCAACCACTACTCGAACTACTTCCACGCCCGCACGGATATGATGATTAAGTTCGGCAAACCTGTGTCGCTCAAACCCTATTATGAGCGCTACCAACAGGAGCCGCGCGAGACTATGGTCGAGGTCAATCAAATTGTTCGCCAAGCCATCCAGGAGATGATGCTTCACATCGATGACTTGGAGCACTACGACCAAATCGATTTTCTGCGTGAGACGGGCTATGGCCGTAAGTACGCTATCGAGAACGGCTTTAAATTCAATTACTTGCCCTCGCGCCTGCTGAGCGACCAGAAACTTGTGTCGGCACTGCAAGAGGCCACCAAGGAGAAACCCGAGGAGATGGAGCAGGTGTATAAGGATACGGCCTACTTTGCCGACGAGTTGAAGAAACTCAAAATCCGCGATTGGCTGTTCATCCGCAACCCGAAATGGACCGCCGCAGCCCTGCGTGGCTTGGGCCTGCTCGTGATGTTGCCCCTGTTTGTGGTTTCGATTATCCCGACGAGCCTATTGTTCTTGATTCCCAAGATTTTCATCAAGAAACTGATTAAGGACCATATGTTCGATAGTTCGTTCCATATTGGCGTGAGCGTGTTCGTGTCGGTTCCCGTGTGCCTTGTGATACCTGTTGTTCTGTTGTGGATATTCGCGGGCTTCTGGTGGGCGCTTGGCTACTTTGTTGCCTTCCCCGTTATGTTTATTTTCGCGTGGAACTACCTGCGCTTGTTCTGGAAATTTGTGGGCACCTGCATCTTCACAAGCCGCAAAAACCGCAACAAAATCAACGAACTGCGCACCCTGCGCAAGAGCATCTACTCTCGTTTGGACAATATGCTGAAATAACCGACTTTTTGTCTGTAATTCGCAACTATTCAAGACTCCCTGCCGTTTGACAGGGAGTTTTTTTTGCAAAAAATTACCTATATATAATACCAAAAACCGATTTTTTTGTATTTTTGCACCGAAATATTCCCTCGAAAGAGCGATTGCGAATATTCCGACTGAAATAGACAACAAAAAAATATTAACAATTAAACAACACACAAGTTATGAAGAAACTTACTTACACAACTCCCGAGGTCGAGGTTATCGAACTTTCGGTTGAGATGGGCTTTTCGACCAGCATTGAGAAACCTACCGAACCCGACGAAGATTTGGCACTCTAATTCAGAACCATTAATTACAGAACAAAAAATACGCAAATATGAAAAAACTGTTTACGCTTATATTGTGCGCAGCAGCCTTGGTAGGTTGCTCGTATGGCGTTGAGGAGGGTAACGACACCCCCGCAGCCAAAGGCTCGACTATCACTATCACTGCCGATGCCACCCGTATTGCCCACAACTACAACTCGGAGGATAAAACCACCTACACCACTTGGAGCAATGGTGACGCTATCCTCGTTGCAGTTTACGATGGCGATACCCAAGTTGGTACTGCAACTCTGACCAACACCGCAGCCGGCGAGTACGCAACCTTCACCGGTTCGCTTGCAGGCGTAACCTTGGAGAACAAGGACTACACCATCGAGGCTATCTACCCTGCTGATGTAACCGCTTCGGCTTATGAGAAAGGTAAAATCACCATTGCTGCCGACGCTGCACAACACGTGATGATTGCCAAACAACAAACCGTTACCGCCAAGGACAACTCGATTAACCTGGCTGTTCAATTTATGCCTATGGTTTCGCGTCTGCACGTAACTGTTGCCGACACCGAGAGTACTGCCGCAGGTTTTGGCATTATTGCAAATACTGCTGTTTTCGCAAAGACCGCTACTATCGACTTTGCAACTGGCAACGTTACCGGTAGCGACCCCGTAAATATGGTTGTTGCAGATGAAACAAGCAATGATTTCTATGTTTACTTTATACCCTTCTCGACTGCCGCCACTTGGGAGACTTACGTATATGACGCAAATAAGTTGTTCCTTGGTGCTCGTACCGTTAGTTTGGGAAATGGTATGACTCGTAACAAAACCTACAACTTGAAGTTCAACAACGATACTAATGACATTCTCGCAAGTGGCAAAGTAAGCCTCAGTGATTTGTTTAATGGTGATTCTGCACCTGACGTATCTGGTTTCAAGAATGGTATCGCTGGCTTAAGCCGTGGAGTACGCCTTGCCGTACAAGGCGAAGTTGTTGGTGTTAATATCTATTTCTACGAGAACAATACGGTCTATCATTTGGATGCTTCAACGAATCGTTCTGATGGCGGCAATGGTAAATACAACCAAGCAAGTATTTTCTTCCCTATTGACAAGGTTGTAGGAGCCGCTCCTGAAGGAGCAACTAAACTCCGTGTATATTTTGACGCAACCAATGTATGGACCTACAATGGTGCAAGCGCTAATCTGTATGTAGAATACGGTACCTATATTGGTGGTACAAGTAACTGGGAAACTGATGGAACTGAAACACAAAATACACCCGCTATTGGTACAGTGGCTAACGGAAGTAATGGTTTGACGCTCAACAATACCAACCAAATAACTGGTGACGGAGATGATGCATTCAAAGATATGACTTGGACACACGAATCTCAATATGTTGACATTCCCGTATCGAGCCTTGGTAGTGCACCCCAAGTAGGTTTCTCGATTTACGGACAAGCCGCTCGTGTTGCTCTGCGCAACGTATCGTTCACGTGGGTTAAGTAACACCTATTAATAAATAACATAAAAATCTGCTCGGTCGCGAGGCCGAGCAGATTTCTATGTAAAAACCAACCAACAAAAAAATAAGACCTGTACATTGAACATCGCAGGGATGCGACAACAGTGGTAAGTACGAAATTAAGGCATTGTCGGACAACACATCGAAGAGAGAGATGGTGAGTGCACAGAGCGCTCACACAAGTGAGAGCAACGACAAAACACAACGACAAAAACTTGATTAATATACACTTAAAAAACTAAAACGACGTGAAACATCTGAAACTTTACACCCAACCAACGTGCGAGGTGATTACGCTTGACGTAGAACGAGGTTTCTCCGAATCGGGAGGACTCACAACAGGTAGCGGTATCGAAAGCGGAGAGGTGGACGAAGAACTCCAACTCGGCGGCTGGAACTAACACGCACGACAACCAAAGAATGTAAAGCAACAATTTGAAAACGTATCGGATATTATGAATTTCAATGTACAACTCAAAGCGTTGGCCGTAGCGGCGTGCGCATTGCTCGTAGCCTGCAACAGCCTCGAAGTAGAAATGCCCAATCTCCCCGACAACAACTCAACCGTGGAGAGCAGCGAACCTATCTCGTTCTCGGCAGAGAAAGCAGTCACTCGCACAACATTCGGCGAGGTTGCCGACAATGTTGTACCCATCTATTGGGCCAACGGCGACCACATCACACTCTACTGCGCTGAGGCAAGCAACACCCAAACCGAGGACATCGAACTCACAGGGTGCGAAAACAATGAATCTGCGCACGAAGCAACCACAACAACTATGGCGTGGAGCAGCGCTTCGCAACACAACTTCTATGCGGCTTATCCCGCAACAACTATCTCGGCCGCCAAAACTATCAACTTCACTATGCCCTCGATACAAACCACATCTGGCTCGGCGGCTCCCGATATGAAGTTGGCCAAAATGGTGGCTGCACACGAGAAAGTAAGCAACACCGACCGCAAGGTCAACTTGCCCTTCACTCCCGCATTCTCGGTGCTGGACATCACTTTCACCGCATCGGAGAGTGTGACCATCAGCCGTATCGTGGTAAGTTCGGCCGACGGAACTCCCGTGGCAGGCGACTACACCGCATCGTTCAACGGCTCGAAATGGACATTCAACACAACCACCGACGCAACCAAACGTTCGTCGCTTATGGCAATTCAAATCAACGGCACGGCGGGTATCACCCTCGCGGCAGGCGCTACCGCGCGTTTCTATGCCTTCCTGCTGCCCGTGGAGTACGCAGGTCTGCGTGTTGATTTGCTCACCCCCGACGGCAAGGTTGTAGGTCGCAGCACCCAAAACGTAACCTTTGGCGCGGCCAAACGTTATGGTATCAACCTCGGCACACTGCCCGCATCGTCGGCCTGGAAATCTACCTACGGCACCTGGATGAAATACATCCCCGACAACGTGCTTGTCAGCGACCTCTCAATCCCCGGCACCCACGACGCCGCAACATCGAGTGTAAGTGGATTTCTTAGTAGCAAAGCAAAGTGCCAATCGCTTACCATTGCAAACCAACTCCCCATCGGCGTACGTTTCTTTGACTTGCGCCCCGCAGGTGACTTCAACCTCTATCACAGCACCTACTCAACAGGTGTATCGTGGGCTGGTGCAATGAGCGCTATGTTCTCATATATGAACTCTTATCCCACCGAGGGCTGTATTACCATTATTCGAAACGAATCAGAGAAAAGTTCGTGGGATGATAGTAAAGTAGCACCCTATCTGCAAGAGAATGGACAAGGCCGCTTGATTGATTTCAAAAAAAATCTGACCGTAGGCGAGTTGCGTGGCAAAATCCTTATTCTGTCGCGTGACACATACGACAATGGCCCTATTGGTGGTTTTGTTGATAATTGGGACGATAATGCAAGTGATAAAACCGACGCATCATTCTACAAAGACAAAGGTTCCGAAATAAAAGAAACACTTTGGTTGCAGGATAATTACAGCGACGCATCAAATGCTAGCAACAAAGCAACCATTGTAAATAATATGGTGACCAAATGTAAATCCAAACCCATTAATACTTGGATGATCAACCACGCATCCTTCGCAGGTTCTCTACTCTCTAGTCCTGAAAGTAATGCTAAGACCATTAACCCCAGTGTTGTTTCTCATATCAACAACAACCCCGGAAATGTAGGTATTATTCCTATGGACTACGCAGGTAATAGTGGGGCAAGTGGCGACCAACTTGTCAATGCCGTAATCAACCAAAACGTTCGTTACGCGCAAGGCATCAAATAATAAAAAAGGCTTCGGATTTCCGAAGCCTTTCTATTTACAACAAAAAACCTCTCGGCCGTTATGGTCAAGAGGTTTTTTATATTATCATCATCTTATCTCTTAGCAATACGATTCGAGCATTGTGAGCGAGCCCTCGAAGCGGACACTCTGTTCGACAGCGGGAACAAGGTAGACATCGCCCTTGGAGATTGGCAATTCGCCGTCCGAATAGCGCATTGTGCCACTACCCTCCGTACAGATATATATCACAAACGACGGCAACCAAGCCAAATCACGGGTCATTGCGCCCGAAACCTCAATCAGGTTGGTGGTAAAGTGGGTGCAATCGACCAACTCAACAACCTCGTTAGGAACGCTCGCCTTGGTACGAACATACTCCACATCGGCATCGAAACGGATTGCCTGCATAGCCAACTCGGGATTCAACTCACGGGGATGGCCGTGGGAGTCCGTGCGGTCCCAATCATAGATTCGGTAGGTTATATCGCTTGTTTGTTGGATTTCGACCAATTTGATTCCGCCACATATGCAGTGAACAGTGCCCGCAGGGATATAGAACGAGTCGCCCTTATGTACCGAATAGCGGTTCAGCAGGTCGGGCACGGTGCCATTGGTCAGCGCGGCGGCGAATTTCTCGGGTGTAATACCCTCTTTTAAGCCAATCAGAATCTCGGCATCCTCCTCGCACTCGGTGATATACCACATCTCGCTCTTGCCCCACGCATTATGCAGACGTGCGGCTTGTGCGTTACCGGGGTGCACCTGAATCGAGAGCAGGTCCTCGGCGTCCATATATTTGATAAGCAGAGGGAATTCGGTGCCGAATTGGTTGTAGATTTGGTCACCCACAAGTTCGCCCATAAACACCTCCATCAACTCGCCGATGGTGTTGCCTTTGAGTCGTCCTTCCGACACAACCGACATATCATCCTCAAAACCAGAGATTTCCCAACTCTCGCCAATGCGCACATCGGCCTTCATACGCGAAGATGCGAGTCTTTCGCGGAGAGCCGTGCCGCCCCAAATACGTTCTTTGAGTTGGGGTTTAAATTTGAGAGGATAAAGCATCAGTTGGCGTTCATTTTAAAATTATCGATGACAAAGATAGTTAAAAATTCGTAGGTTGCAATATTTTATTCAATGTTGTTTTATTTCTAACATCGAAAGATTCGGCCCGTCGTTTGTCAAACCGAAATAAAAACGTACCTTTGTGGTAGTATGACTAATTTATTCAACATATTGCGCAAGCGTGGCAAAGATGGTGACGGGCAAAACCCCAAGAATTGGTGGGCCGACACCGCACGACTGCCACGAGGACTGAAACTTATACTCTACACCATTCGCGGCGTGGACCGACACCAAACTATGGTGCGTTCGGCGGCGCTGGCATTCTACACCGCGCTGTCGGTGGTGCCCGTGCTGGCGTTGGTGTTCGCCGTGTTCAAAGGCTTCGGTATGGACTCGGGACTTATCGACGAGTTGCACACCCGTTTCCCCGAGTACACCGAGTTGCTCGACCTGATGTTGGAGTTCGCCGAGAACATCCTCGCACGCACCCGTGGAGGTGTGGTTGCTATCGGAGGTATCGTGTTCTTGGTGTGGGCTGTGGCTCAGGTGTTCGGAGGTGTGGAGTCTGCTTTCAACGCCATTTGGGAGGTCAAACGCCGTCGCAGTCTGGCACGCTCGGTGACCGACTACATTGCCATTGTGGTTATCGTTCCCGTGTTGCTGCTGGTGCTTAACGGTGCGCTGGCCGAGTCCAAAGCCGTGTTGGCCGAGTGGACAAGTGTGGCTATCTCCGAGGTGGTCTATCTGCCGTCGTCGTTGCTGGGTATCTGGGTGTGCGTGATGCTGCTCTACTACCTGCTGCCCAACACCAAAGTTCACTTCCGCCCCGCCGCAATTGCTGCGTTTGTGGCATCGGTGGTGTTCCTGATTTTCCAAGAGGGTTATTTCTATATCCAACACGCACTGAACACCTACAACGCCATCTACGGAACATTTGCCGCGGTGCCGTTGTTGCTGGTTTTTGTGCAGTCGAGTTGGATGATACTGCTGCTGGGTGGCGAACTGTCGTATGCCATCCAGAACGTTCGCAACTTCGAGCGCGACGAGGAGAGTATGCACATAGGATTGGGCAACCGCCAACGTATTGCCGTGGCCGTTATGACAGTTGTGGCACGCCGCTACACAGCATCGCCTATGGCCACCACCTCGGCCGAAGATATAGCCGCCGAATTGGAACTTCCCATCCGTATCGTGGGCGATGTGTTGTTTGATTTGGAGAACGCCCGCTTTGTGATGGCGGTCATCGGTGCCGACGACAACAAACGCACGGGATACCTGCCCGCACGCGACGTCCACACACTCACCATTGCCGACATCGAACGCGGACTCAACCGCTACGAAGAGGACTCGCTGAACCTCGAAAATAACCCGCTGCTGAACGCAGTGAACGCCCGCTTCGACAAGATTGAGTCTATCGTTGCAACCTCACCCGTCAATGCCAAAATAATGGACCTGCTATGAGAGTAGTCGTTATCGGAAGTGGCGCCGTTGCCGAAGCGCTGTGTGCGGGCTTGAGCGAGAGGGTTGTGGGTGTTGTAGCCCGCAACGAGAGCCGAGGTCGTGAGATTGCCGCGCTGTGTGGTGCCGAATGGAGCGCCGAGAGCCTTCCCATAGCCGACCTCTACCTTATTTCGGTCAGCGACCGTGCCATAGGCGAGGTTTCCGAAAGTTGGGAGTTCCCCGAGGAGTCTGTGGTGGCTCACACCGCAGGGTGCCCTACCCTCGATACACTCGACAGCCGCATCCGCCACCGTGCCGTGTTCTACCCGATGCAGACCTTCACACGGGGTCGCAGGGTCAATTGGCGCGAGATACCGATTTTTGTGGAGGGCTCAACGGAACACGCCTTGAAGGTTGTACAAGAGTTGGCGAGCGAGATTTCGGAGCAGGTTGAGCAGGCCGACAGCGCACACCGCAGCCGCCTGCACCTGGGCGCGACCTGGGTGTGCAACTTTGTCAATATGATGTTTGTGGCGGGTAGCGACGCAGCCGACACTCCGCTCACTACCTACCGACCCCTCATCGAGGAGTGCGTACATAAGGCTATGACCCTCGGGCCACGCAACTGCCAGACGGGAGTTGCTATTCGTGGCGATATTGCGATGCAGGAGCGCCACGCCGAGATGTTGCGCCATACCACCCCCCAATACGAAGAACTATACAAACAGATAAGCAAAACGATATGGGAAACTTTAAGGAAGATATAGCCCGCGTCAAAGCGTTTGTGTTTGATGTCGATGGCGTGTTTACCGACGGCAGTATCACCCCCACCGCCGACGGCGATTTTCTGAGAACTTACTACGCCCAAGACGGTTATGCCGTAGCCTATGCCATTCAGCAGGGATTTCGCGTGTGCGTGATTTCGGGAGGCCGTGGCGCACTGCTGGCCCGCCGTTTCGAGATGCTGAAAGTGGAGGACACCTACTTCAACTGCGCCGACAAGGAGCAAGCCCTCGAAGATTTTATGACCAAATACAACCTCTCGGCCGACGAGATTGTCTATATGGGCGACGATGTTCCCGACCTGGGCGTTATGCGCAAAGTGGGTATCCCCGTGTGTCCGAGTGACGCTTGCTCGGATGTGCTCGAAACGGTACGCTATGTATCGGAGTTTGCGGGAGGTCGCGGAGCCGTGCGTGACATCGTAGAGCAGGTGCTCCGGGCGCAGGATTGCTGGGCTCTGCACACCAAAGGCCCAACTTGTGTGTCGAATTAGATAACTATTATCGAAACTTTGTTACCTTTGTCGCAGGTATGAAGATAGTTGAAAACATAGACCTCGCACCCTACAATAGTTTTGGTGTGAGTGTGAAGGCCGCCCGCTACGCCGAGGTGACCTCGGCCGAGGATGCCGCCGAACTGTTTGCCCGCCCCGAAGTTACGGAGCAAGGATGGATGGCCCTGGGTGACGGCTGCAATGTGCTGTTTACGGGCGACTACCCCGGAACAATAGTGCGAATTGCCAACCGCGAAATCACTGTCGAAAACGAGGACTCGGAAGGTGCTGTGGTGCGCGTTGGCGGAGGTGTCGAGTGGGACGACCTTGTGGAGTGGTGCGTGAGCCACGAGTTGTGGGGCGTCGAGAATCTGTCGCTTATTCCGGGCACGGTGGGAGCCTGCCCCGTACAAAATATCGGAGCCTATGGTGCCGAAGCCGCCGACACTATCCGCGAAGTGGAGATTTGGGACACCGCCGAGGGTTGTCGCCGAGTGCTGAAAGCCGCTGAGTGCAAGTTTGGCTACCGCGAGAGCGTGTTCAAACACGAGTGGAAGGGTCGTGCGCTGGTGTTGGCCGTGCGCTTTGAGTTCGGCAAAACGGCAAATCCCCGTTTGGACTATGGAGATGTACGAGCAAGAGTCGAGGCTCTGGGAGGTGCAACCCTGCGCAATATCCGCACCGCAGTGGTCGAAATCCGCCGCGCAAAACTGCCCGACCATAAGGTTGTGGGCAACGCCGGAAGTTTCTTCAAAAATCCCGTGGTCGAGGACTCCGTAGCCGAGCGCATCAAAGCCGAGTGGCCCGACGCTCCGACCTACCCTACCCCCCACGAGGGAATGACCAAGTTGGCAGCAGGATGGCTGATTGACAAGTGCGGCTGGAAAGGCCGCTCGTTGGGTCGCGCAGGCGTTCACGACCGTCAGGCTCTGGTGTTGGTAAACCGTGGAGGAGCAACGGCCGAAGAGGTTATAACCCTGGCGCAAACCATTCGCCGTGATGTGGCCGCCAAGTTCGGAGTTGAGATAGACCCCGAGGTCAATATTATTTAGTGCACTATGAGCGAAAGTTTACTCGAACGATTTATACGATACATCCGCGAGAAGGAACTCTTCACCCTCTCGGACCGCATCCTGCTGACCGTCAGCGGCGGTGTGGATTCAATGGTGATGATGAATCTTATGGTGGAAGCCGGCTACTCGGTGGGTGTTGCCCACTGCAACTTCCAACTTCGCGGCGACGAGGCTGTGGAGGACGAGGAGTTGGTTGCCAACCACGCCGCCAGACTCGGAATACCCCACTACAATAAACGTTTTGACACCGCAGGCGAGATGGAACGCACGGGCGAATCGGTACAAATTGCCGCACGCCGTCTGCGTTATGAGTGGTTCGACGAGTTGAGCCGCCAGCACGGCTATACGGTGGTGGCTATTGCGCATCAGGCCGACGACTCTATCGAGACGTTCTTCATCAACCTGTTCCGTGGCACGGGACTCAAAGGACTTACGGGTATCAGCGTTCACCGCGACCGCATTGTACGCCCGCTACTGTTTGCCTCACGCAAAGAGATTACCGAGTATGCACTGGCACACAAAGTTCCCTACCGCGAGGACTCGTCCAACAAAACCACCAAATACCTGCGCAACAAGATACGCCTGGGACTTGTGCCCCGCATCCGCGAGATAAACCCCAAGTTCACCGAACTGATGCGCACCAACCTCGGCCGACTGATTGATGCTCAGAGGTTTATCGACGGCACTATTGAGCGTATGCGCGACTCTGTTCAGGAGCAATCGGGTGAGGATTACATCATCTATCCCGACCGTATTCCTGCCGATTTGCCGCTCAACTTTGTAGTGTATGAGTTGCTGAATTCGTCCTTTGGTTTCAAAGGCGATGTGGTGGAGGCTATGTGTCGCAATCTGCGCCACGGCACCCAATCGGGCAAGCGATTCTATTCGAGAGATAAGGTTGCCTGCATCGACCGCGGCCGCATCATAATCTCGCCCATCAGCGACGAGGATAGTTGCGAGGTGAAGGTCGAGAAGTTTGCCACCCGCGCCTATTGCGGCAACTCGGTGCTCTACATGGAGTGGCTGGATGTCGACAAGGTGGGGTCGTTGCAAGTGCCCGACAATGTGGCTTTAGTGGATGCCGACCGTTTGGAGTTTCCGCTTACACTGCGCCGTTGGAACGAGGGCGATGCTTTCATTCCGCTGGGTATGTCGGGCCGCAAGAAGGTCAGCGACTACCTTATCGACCACAAGGTGGCCATCCCTGCCAAAAAACGACAATTCGTGATGACCTCGGCCGACAACATCGTGTGGCTCATAGGACAGCGAGTGGACGACCGCTATAAAATCACACCCCACACCGAAAACGTACTCAAAATTACACGCGAAATAATCTAATCTGACACCATGGCAAAAGGCGGAGCAACATTCAAAAACTGTGTCGTGGAGTTTGACCGCATAACCAGCGACATCCGAGCCAGCAACTACAAGCCTATCTATCTGCTGATGGGCGAGGAGGGCTACTTCATCGACGCTATCTCGGACCTTATCGAAGAGAGTGCGCTGGATGAGGTGGAACGATCGTTCTGCCAAACGGTGGTCTATGGCAAGGATGCACGTGCGGGCGATATTGTGGACTTGGCTCGTCAGGTTCCGATGATGGGTTCGCGTAGCGTGGTTATTGTGCGTGAGGCTCAGCAACTTGCCGCCTTCGACGAGTTGGATAGTTATGCCAAGACTCCCAACCCGAGCACCATTCTCGTGCTGTGCTACAAAAAGGAGAAGGGTATGGATAAGCGTTCGGCAGTGTACAAACACCTGGCTGCCGCAGGCGAGGTTTTTGAGTCGGTACGCCCGCGCGACTACGAGATGAAAGATTGGCTCCGAGGTTTTGTCGAGCGCAAGGGAATGAAGATGGAGCAAAAGGGTATCGAGATGATTGTGGACCACACAGGCACCGACATCGCCAAGATTTCCAACGAGTTAGACAAATTATTGGTGGCGCTTCCCGAGGGCACCCGCATTATCACTCCCGACCATATCGAGGAGCACATCGGTATCAGCAAAGATTTCAACGTCTATGAGTTAAACCGCGCTGTGATGGCACGCGACGCTGCACGCGCACTCACCATTGCCGACTATATGTCGCGCAACCCCAAGAGCAACCCGCTGGTGGTAATTATAATGACTATGTTCGGCCAATTCAAGCAGGTTTTTCTCTACAACTACTACAAGTGGCTGGTGGCACGCAAAGGGCAGATTATGCCGCCCGACACCGAGATGTGCCGCATACTCGGAGTACCCGCGCCGTTCTTTGTAAATGAGGTCAGAGCCGCCGCAGCGCTATATCCCAACAAGGTGACTTTCAAGATTTTAGGCATTATCCGCGAATACGATGCCCGCAGCAAAGGTATCGATACGGGAGGCGTAACAGATGGCGAACTCCTGCGCGAAATGATACTCAAAATAGTTACGGCAAGTTAGGGGAAAATTGTGAATTGTGAATTGTGAATTGTGAATTGTGAATTGTGAATTGTGAATTGTGAATTGTGAATTAAAAAATGTTTAAGGACGCGATATATATAGATGGACGTGTGGTGCGCTCGGTGGAGGATTCGGCCGAGTTGGAGATGCTGCTCGCCCCCTATGTCTATCGCACGGTGCGCACATACAACTACGCCCCCAAACAACCCAACGCCGAAACACAGAGCCTGAACAACGCTTTTGGTGAAGTTTTCGGCCTGAAATCGAGCCTTAACGCCACAACACTCACTACCGCCGTGGAGAGCGTTCTCACCCGTAACCACTACCCCTCACGTCTGTCGAATGTCGAGGTGCGACTGCATCGTTTAGGCTCGCGCGCGGTGATGTCGGTTGTGGCAGGCGAGGTGCTCGACCAAGACCACTACGACGCCGCAGTTTTGCGCCCATCGGCCGAAATTTGCCACTGCGAAATACCCTGGCCACAACACTTTACAAGTTTTGGCCGACAGATTATCGACCTTATGTCCAAGTCGTCCAAAGAGGTGTGTATCACACTGAGCGACGGCGCTTTAAGAGCGTGCGAAGGATTTCCGTTGTATGGCGTGGTTGGCGAACAGGTGGTGGCTTTTGCTCCGTGGGAGAGCATCGAAAGTCATCGTGCCGAAAGGGTGTGCCAAAGGGCCGGAATTTCGCTTGTAAGAAAGGACGTTTGCAACCCCTCGGAGGTGCGCGAATTGTTCTACTTTTCGACCAACGAACTTGTGTCAATAGGCCGCCTTGCGGGCCGTCCGTTGGAGCCTTTCGTGGCATTCCGTCTATCGCGCTTTCTGAACGACGCTTAGCAGTAGGCACTCAGCCGTTCCATCTCCTCGCGCACGAGCATAGTACCCGCCACAGGGGTAGGTTCCGAGGCCAAAATCTCCCACGCAATAGGCGAGCCAAAGACAATCTTGAAATGACTCCCGCGCTGAGCAAACAACTCGCTCGGCAACAACATCATCTCCAAATTCTGCTCAATACCCAACGCTTTGCGCAACCGCGCCAGCAGGTAGAACTTGCGCGACAACGTGCCGGCAACATAGACAGGCACCACATCGCGACGAGCCGCCACAGCACGCTTGATAAACCCCGCGCTCCACGGCATATCGCACACCCCGCCGCGAGCACTCCGCGAACACATTCCCGCAGGGAAAGTCACAATCGGCACATCGCCCTCGAAGGTGCGCTCGAAGAGCCCCGAAGTGCGTCCGCTCTGTCGGCCGTGTTTGTTGATTGGCAAGAAGATAGGGCTCAGCGGCGCAAGTGTCATCAGCAGGTCATTGACCCCGATTCGCACATCTCCAAACCTCCGCCCCACGCAGTGTCCGAGCATCAATCCGTCCATTCCTCCGAATGGGTGGTTGGCGGCAAACAGATAACGTCCTCGTCGCGGCTCCTCCTCCCACATTCCCTCGTAGGTTATGTCGAGTCGGGCGAAGATTGCCTCGATAAATTCGAGCGGTGCCATCCCCTCGCCCATCTCCAACAACTCGTCGATGCGCTCCAAACACAGCAAACGCTCCAACATCGCCACCACAAAACGTGGCAGAGATGCTTCCAGGGCAGGATTTTTGTCTTTTATGATTTGTCCGAGTGAAAGTTTTTGCATAGTCAGAAAAAATATTTTGCAAAAAGTGTGCCCGAAGATGACCCTATGCTTTGTAAAACCGAGGTAAAATTTATAATTTTACACCCTAATTGACATGACCTACCCAGATATGACCACATACCACATACCCGTATTGCTCGAAGAGTCGCTCGAACTGCTTGATATAAAGCCTGATGGGGTGTATGTCGATTTGACGTTCGGCGGCGGAGGCCACTCCTCGCACATAGTTCAACGTCTGTCGCCCAAAGGACACCTCTACTCGTTCGACCAAGATGCCGACGCCGAGGCCAATGCTTTCGACGATGAGCGCTTCACTTTTGTACGTAGCAACTTCCGTTTTATGCGGGGTCACCTGCGTCTGCACGGTGTCGAGGGTGTGGATGGTGTGTTTGCCGACCTGGGAGTGTCGTCGCACCACTTCGATGCCACCGAGCGCGGATTCTCGTTCCGTGGAGATGCACCCCTCGATATGCGTATGAACCGCAGGGCAGGACGCACCGCAGCCGATGTGGTGAACACCTACAACGTCGAACAACTCGCCTGGATTCTCAAAAACTATGGCGAGATTGACGGTGCACGCCGTGTGGCAGGATGTATAGATGCCGCACGCAGTGTCGCACCCCTGACCACAACCTTTGAGTTGGTGGAGGCCGTGCGCAAGGTCACCCCACCGCGTGACGAGTCGAAGTTCCTGTCGAAACTCTTTCAGGCACTCCGCATCGAGGTCAATGGCGAGATGGAGGCGTTGCAGATGGCTCTCGAACAGAGTCTGAAAATGTTACGCCCCGGAGGTCGTCTGGTGATAATGTCGTACCACTCGCTCGAAGACCGTATGGTCAAGAACTTTATGCGTAGCGGCACAGTGAGCGGCACCGTCGAGAAGGACTTCTTTGGTCGCACCTCCACTCCGTTCGAGATTGTGACCCGCAAGGTGGTGGTCCCCACCGACGAGGAGATTGCCCGCAACCCCCGCAGCCGCAGCGCCAAACTCCGAGCCGCCATTAAACTTTAACCGCCGCCAAGAACCGCCGCCAAGAACAGACACCGAGCGCAAACACAGAACACGACCGCCGAGTGCATAGAAAAGCAGACCAAAGCAAACAACCAAACCACAACCTGAGAGTCCCAACCGACAATGAGCAATTACGACCCCGAAATAGAGATTGACCCCACGATTCGCCTCGAAGAGGAGGAACTCGTACGTCAGGCCGAGGAGCAACGCCAAAAGGAGGAGCAACATCGTGAGATGATTCGCACCATAAACGAGGTTCTCGACCAACGCGAGCGACGGGAGATTGAGCGCCGCGATAGTGAGCGTGCCGTGCGCCGTGAACGTTACAGCGACCGCGAGCGCCATAGTGCCGTTGTCGAGGAGCCTACCGGGGAGAGTGTCGCACCCGACGAGGACGAGCAGACCCAAAGCGAGGTTGAGAGCCGTCCCCGCAAGCGCAAACAGAGCAAAAGTGTCAAGACGGCGCGAGAGTTGCTGTCGGGCCACATTCTCGACACTCCGTGGATGCGTCGCAACTACCCCTATCTGATTGGTTTCGGAGTTATGATTTTGCTCTATCTGATGAGTTCGTTCGGCGTTCAGCGTATGAACCACACCCATCAGGTGTTGGAACGTCGCCTGCGCACCGTGCGCACCGAAGCCGTCAATATGTCGGCCAAAGCCAAGAGCGTATCGAGCCGCAGCGCCGTGGCACGCCGTATCAAAGAGTTGGGCCTCGACCTCGAAGAGTCCACCAAACCCGTAAAAGTGATTGAACAATAATGGCAACCGATAGAAACAAACAACCTTCGCCTATCAAAAGCACCATCCGCCGACGAGTGCAAACCCTCTATATGATTATGCTGGCAGTGGGTGTGCTCATTCTGGGCAAGATTCTGTACATCCAGTTCGGCCCCGACGGTGACGACCTGCGCGACAAGGGCAAATCGGTGAATTTCAGTTTCTTCCGCCAAGAGGCTATGCGTGGCGACATCTACTCGAAGGATATGGAGTTGATTGCCACTTCACAAAAACGCTATACGGTGGGTATCGACTTCGGCGTAGAGGATTTTATTAAAAATCAATACTTTTCCAAACACTACGTCAAACTGTCGGGCCAAATGGCCGAGATGTTCGGTGGCAGCCCCGCGATGTGGCAACAACGACTCAAAACCGCTTACGACCGCTATGTGCGCGACAAAACCCCACGATACTTCAAACTCACACCCCGACTGATTTCCTACGAGGAGTTGGTTCGTATGCGCAGTTTTGCGTTGTTGAATCTTCCGCCCAACAAGGGTGGTCGCAGCGAGGATGACGAGATTGTGAGGGTGCGTCCGTTTGGCGAACTCGCCGCACGTACTATCGGCAAAACAACCACCACACCCGTCAAAGTCGAGCGACCCTCGGAGTTGTCGGACACCACAACCAAAACCCGCACCGAGATGGAGGTTAAACCCATTTCGGGTCTGGAACAATCATTCAACCACCGCCTCAAAGGTGTGAACGGCTGGCAACTGCGCCAAAAAATCAACTCTCGATTCTGGCAACCCGTCGAAAGCCCCCACAACCTCGACCCCAAGGACGGCTGCGATGTGATTACAACCCTCGATATGGATGTGCAGGATATTGCCGAGACTATGCTCTCGCACCAAATCCTGACCAACCGTGCCGATTGGGGTTGTGCCGTGGTTATGGAGACCGCCACGGGTAACATCCGTGCTATGGCCAACCTCACCCGCTATGAGGACCGCTGTGTCGAGGACCGCAACTACGCTGTGGGAGGCCGCTTCGAGCCGGGTTCGACCTTCAAGTTGGCATCGCTGCTGGCGCTGTTGGAGTTGGCCGACTACCAACTTACCGACTCGGTGGATGTCGAGGGCGGTGTGGCAATTATCGACAAACGCTCCTACAAGGACGACCACACGGGTTACGATATGATTTCGGTCAAGGATATGTTTGCCCAATCGTCCAACATCGGATTCGTCAAGAGTATCCGCGAGGAGTTCCGCGACGACCCTATGGACTTTGTGGATTTTCTGGGCCAACTCGGAATGAGAGATACCCTCGATATTTGTCTGAACGGCGAGGCCAAGCCTATGATGTGGAGCCCCAAGGATAAGGGTGCCAACCAATGGATTCCCAACCTTACGCTCAACAAAATGGCCTATGGCTACGGCTTCGAGATAAGCCCCCTGCCCACGCGGACCCTGTTCCATGCGGTGGCCAACAACGGTGTGATGGTGCGCCCGAGGCTGGTTACCGAGGTTAGTCGCTATGGCGAGAGTATCGAGGAGTTCCCCGTGGAGTATATCAACAAAAAAATCTGCTCGGATGCCACAATCACCAAAGCACGCGAGTGTTTGGAGAGTGTGGTGGATGCAGGTACGGGCCGTATCCTGCGTAACGACTACTACACGGTAGCGGCCAAAACGGGTACCTCGCAAATGCTGTTTACGGACGGCACAGCCTCCAAATACAACCCCTATGTGGATGTCAATGGTCGCCGACAATATCTGGCTACAATGGTGGGATACTTCCCTGCCGATGCACCCAAATACTCGATTATCGTGTGTATGAAGAGTTATACGGGCAACACTTTCAACTACTATGGCGCAGGTTTGGCAGGTCCCGTGTTCCGTGCCGTGGCCGACCGACTCTACGCCTCGCACACCGAGTGGCAACCCACGGTCGAAACCAAGGTCAAGAGCGACACCGTTGAGCGAGAGTTCAAACCCGCACCCATCAAGGGTGGTGACTACAAGGCTGTCCGTCGTGTGATTCGTGAGTTGGACGTTCCCCTGTGCGACGAATCCGAGCGCGAGCAATGGGTCAAAACCTCACGCGACAGCGCCCAAGTGGTGGTGGGTGACCTGAATATTCCCGAAAACCTTGTTCCGAATGTGATAGGAATGGGTGCCAAAGACGCTCTGTATGTATTGGAGAGCCGCGGTATGCACGTTACGCTCGAAGGCGTGGGTGTAGTGGTAGGCCAATCCGTGCCGAGTGGCACCACACTCCAACGAGGACAACACATAACACTTCGATTAAGACGATGACAACAACACAACAGATAACCCAACTGCTGGCGGAGATTACCCCACTGGCTGTGGAGGGTCCTACCGAGGGCTCTATCCGAAATATGACCTTCGATTCGCGTGCCGTAGAGTCGGGCGACGTGTTCTTTGCCGTGCGTGGCGAGAAGACCGACGGCCACAACTATATCGCCTCGGCGGTAGAACGTGGAGCACGAATGGTAGTGTGCGAGAGTATACCCGAGAGCCGCACCGAACAGGTGTGCTACGTCTGTGTGGAGGATACCAACGTGGCTATGGGCCGTATGGCCTCGGCCTATTGGGGCCACCCCTCGCGAGGGCTCAAATTGGTGGGCGTAACAGGCACCAACGGCAAGACAACCACCGCAACGTTGCTCTATAACCTTGTGCGTGCATTAGGCTACCGTGCTGGCCTTATCTCGACGGTCAAATATGTGGTCGATACCCGTGAGGTGGAGTCCACTCACACAACCCCCGACGCTCTGCGCCTGAACCGTATGTTGGCCGAGATGGTGGAGGCGGGTTGCGACTACTGCTTTATGGAGGTCAGTTCGCATAGTATTGTCCAACACCGCATCGAGGGTTTGAGATTTGTGGGCGCGCTGTTTACCAACATCACCCACGATCACTTGGACTACCACAAAACCTTTGCCGAGTATATCAAAGCCAAAAAGGGACTGTTCGACAGCCTCGACAAACGCGCCTTTGCAGTGGTGAACATCGACGACCGTAACGGCAATGTGATGGTCCAAAACTGCAAAGCCCGCATCCGCACCCTGTCGCGCCACACAATGGCCGACTATCGCTGTAAGGTGGTCGAGATGGGTTTCGAGGGTATGCAGTTGGAGTTGGACGGCGTAGAGTTCTGGACCCCGCTGACGGGCGAGTTCAATGCCAGCAACCTGCTGGGAGTCTATGCTGCTGCCGTGGAGTTGGGATTCAACAAGGGTGAGGTGCTGACAAGCCTTAGTGGTTTGGTGTCGGTGGACGGCCGTTTCGAGACGCTGCACTCCAAGGGCGGTATCACCGCCATTGTGGACTACGCCCACACACCCGACGCTTTGGAAAATGTACTCAACACCATTAACGCCATTCGCACCGAGGGTCAGAGCCTGTTTGCGGTGGTGGGCTGTGGTGGCGACCGCGACGCGACCAAACGTCCCGAGATGGCCCGCATTGCTGCCGACGGCGCTTCGATGGTCATCCTGACCTCGGACAACCCCCGCACCGAGGACCCCGAGGAGATTTTGGCGCAGATGCGTGCAGGCCTGCAACCCGGCGACCGCTACATCTCGATTGTCCGCCGCGAGGAGGCTATCCGCACAGCCGTTATGTTGGCCGCCCCGGGCGACATCATCCTGCTTGCGGGCAAAGGTCACGAAACCTACCAAATCATCGGAACCGAAAAACACCACTTCGACGACCGCGAGCAGGTTGCCGCCGCCTTCGAAGAGTTACAGAAATAACAACCAACAACACAACGAAAACTAACACCCAAGAACAATGCTTTATTCACTTGCAAAATACCTCGACACGGTGTGGGATATTCCCGGTGCGGGTATGTTCCAATACCTGACTTTTCGCGCCGCAGCGGCAGTTATCATCGCCCTGCTGATAGGTACGATATTCGGCGAACGCATTATCAATGCCCTGCGCCGTGCCCAAATCGGCGAAACGGTGCGTGACCTGGGATTGGCAGGCCAACTCGAAAAGAAGGGAACCCCCACAATGGGCGGTATCATCATCATCGCTTCGATACTCATCCCCGTGCTGTTGGTGGGCGATTTGAGCAATGTCTATATGCAGTTGATGATATTCTCGACGCTGTGGCTTGGCGGTTTGGGCTTTGCCGACGACTACATCAAGGTCTTTCGCAAGGACAAGGACGGCCTGAAAGGAATCTTCAAGATTATCGGTCAGGTGGGCCTCGGAGTCATCGTGGGTACCACAATGTGGCTCCACACCGACATCGCAATGAAGGACATCCCCGCCAACCTCGACCGCAACAACATCCAGACCGAGGAGTTCCAACAGAGCGATATCGAAAAGACAGCCAAAACCACCATCCCGTTCCTCAAAAACAACGAATTTGACTATGGCAGTATCGTGGGCGAGGCCGACAACAACGGCGTTGCCACTTGGATTCTGTATATGTTGGTTGCGATATTTGTGATTACCGCCGTGTCGAACAGCGCCAACCTTACGGACGGCATCGATGGCTTGGCAACGGGAGTTTCGATACCGATAGTGTTGGTATTGGGAGCCTTTGCGTGGATTTCGGGTAACATCATCTATGCGGGCTACCTCAACTTTATGTACATCCCCGGCAGTGGAGAGTTGCTGATCTATGCGGCCGCAATGGCGGGTGCCTTGTTGGGCTTTTTGTGGTACAACTGTTTCCCGGCCCAGGTGTTTATGGGCGACACGGGCAGTCTGGCTATCGGAGGAGTCATTGCGGTGTTTGCGCTGCTGATTCGCAAGGAGTTGTTGCTGCCCATCCTGTGCGGAATATTCCTTGTGGAGAGCCTGTCGGTGATTATCCAAAGGTCGTACTTCAAGTACACCAAGAAGAAATACGGTGAGGGAAGACGTGTATTTTTGATGTCGCCCATTCACCACCACTACCAAAAGAAGGGTTATCACGAATCCAAAATCGTGGTTAGAGCCATCATCATCGGAGTTCTGTTGGCGGCAATCACCCTCTCGACACTCAAAGTACGTTAACCGTTTATTCCACACAGACAGATATGAACAAGAGAATAGTTGTACTTGGCGGCGGTATCAGTGGATATGGTTCTGCAATTTTGGCCAAGAAGGAGGGTTTCGAGGTGCTGTTGTCGGATAGTGGCCGCATCGCCGACCGCTACAAAGCACGCCTCAATGAGTGGAGCGTTCCCTATGAGGAGGGCGGCCACTCCGAGGAGTATATCCTCGGCGCTGCGGAGGTTATCAAAAGCCCCGGTATCCCCGACAAAGCCCCCATTGTACAAAAAATCCGTGAGCGCGGTATCCCCGTGATTTCGGAGATGGAGTTCGCATCACGCTACTCGTCGGCACGCACCGTGTGTATCACAGGCTCCAACGGCAAGACCACAACCACATCGCTCATCTACAAGATTCTGTGCGACGCCGGTGTGAACGTCGGCTTGGGAGGCAACATCGGCGAGAGTTATGCCTATCAGGTTGCCACCGAGCAGTTCGATTGGTATGTGTTGGAGTTGAGCAGTTTTCAGTTGGACGGTATGTTCCGTTTCAAGGCCGACGTGGGCGTGCTGATGAACATCACCCCCGACCACCTCGACCGCTACGACTACAAGTTTGAGAACTACGCTGCAAGCAAGATGCGCATTACGCAAAACCAAACCGCCGTTGAGCAGTTTATCTATATGCACGACGACGAGGTTATAGCCGCCCAAATGGGCCAACACCCCGTAGAGTCGCACCTGCTGCCCTTCTCGGCCCGCACCCCGCAAAGCGAAGGCGCGTGGATTGAGGGCGACCAAATCCGCATCAACGCTTTGGGTCACAGCCTGAGCCTCGACACCCGCCGAATGCAAATCAAGGGTATCCACAACTGCTACAATGCTATGGCAGCGGCTATGGCAGCCGTGGCTGTGGGCGTTTCGGAGGAGAATATCGTGAGCAGTATCGAGAGTTTTGGCGGCGTGGAGCACCGCTTGGAACGTGCCGGCGAAATCGACGGCGTGGAGTGGATTAACGACTCGAAGGCTACCAATGTCGATTCGGTGTGGTACGCTTTGGAGAGTATGACCCGCCCTGTGGTGTGGATTGCAGGCGGAACGGACAAGGGTAATGACTACACTCCGCTCTTGGAGTTTGCCCGCGCCAAAGTCCACACGCTGGTGTGTATGGGTCTGGATAACGCCAAGTTACAGAAATCGTTCGACGGCGTGGTGCCCACAATCATCAGCACCGACTCGCTGAACGACGCTATGACGGCAGCACGCAAGGCGGCCCACGCAGGTGACGCAGTGTTGTTGTCACCGGCGTGTGCAAGTTTCGACTTGTTCAAGAACTACGAACATCGTGGCGAGATGTTCAAACAATGGGTAAAAGAGCACCAAAACTAAACTTACTATGGCAGACGACAAAACACAAACGTGGTGGCAACGACTCCGAATCGGAGGCGACAAACCGCTGTGGATTATATTCGTTGTGTTGGCCTTTGTGTCGATGTTTGTGGTCTACTCTTCGACCACCTCGTCGCTCTATGGCTCCACCACGGCAGGCCACCACCTGACCCGTTTTTTCAAACAGTTGATCTATGTTATCATAGGTTTGGTTGCGGTGTGGGCTGTGCATCGCCTCGACTACCAGCGCTATGGTCGCTGGGCCTATGCCGCCTATATTGTGTCGCTGGGCTTTATGGTGCTGACGATGTTCTTCGGAGTCAATAAGTTCGGTGCACAGCGTTGGTTGGAGGTGCCCATTTTGGGTATCACGTTCCAACCCTCCGACTTGCTGAAAGTTACCACCGTTATGGTGTTGTCGTTGCAACTCGCAGGCCGACAACTTATGGTCGAGAAACACAACCTCATACCGAGCCTGGCACTGATACGCCGAAACCGCAGCAAAGCGTGGCGACTCATCAAGGAGCAAACATTCCCCGTGTTTGGCCCTATCCTGATATCGTGCGGATTTATCGTGCCCGAAAATATGTCAACCGCACTGCTTATGGGTGCCACTTGTGTGGTGATACTCATCATCGGTCGCGTTAAGTGGGCCGATATTGCCCGCTTTTTGATTATTTCGGCCGTATTCGGATCGGTGATGCTGGGTGGAATGTTGTTGATGGAGGGATTTTCGGGCGAGGAGAGCCGTCTGAAAACTTGGGGCAACCGTATCACTGCGCTGTTTAACCCTGAGAAACTCGAACAACAAGTAACCGAAAACGGTAACAAAAAAGACTACTTCTACCAAATCAACCAGGCCAAAATCGCCATTGCAATGGGCAAACTCACGGGCCGTGGTGCCGGCCAAAGCGCTCAACGCCATATGCTTCCCAAAGCAGAATCGGACTACGCCTTTGCATTTTTGGTCGAGGAGTGGGGCTTTGTGGGTGCGCTGCTGGTTGTAGTGATGTATCTGTGGATATTCTATCGGGCCATTGTCATATTCAACAAGTGTGGCACGGCATTCCCGTGTCTGTTGGTGCTGGGGTTGGCGTTCCTGATAACGTTTCAGGCCCTGCTCAATATGATGGTTGCCACGGGACTGATGTTCCAGACGGGTTTGGCCCTGCCGCTTATCAGTCAGGGTGGCTCGTCGGAGTTGTTCACCTCGGTAGCCATAGGAATGATACTCGGCGTGAGTCGCCAAATCGAAGAGAAAACACTCACCACCCCGCGTGGCGAGTCAATGTTGGAGAATAATCGCAAGAAATAGATATGAACACCAAGAAATATCGCATAATCCTCAGCGGAGGTGGCACAGGAGGCCACTTCTACCCCGCCGTAGCCACAGCCGAAGCACTCAAACGCGCTCTTGGCGAGAGTGTCGAAATACTGTTTGTGGGTGCCGAGGGTAAGATGGAGATGGAGAAAGTTCCCGCTCTGGGCTACCATATCGAGGGACTTCCCGTGGCAGGCCTGCAACGCCGCCTGACCCTCAGCAACCTCGCCATGCCGTTCAAGGTGGTGCGCAGTGTTCGCAAAGCACGCCAGATAATCCGAGAGTTCGGTGCAGATTGTGTGGCAGGCTTCGGAGGTTATGCCAGCGCCCCCGTGCTGTGGGCTGCCCAACGTATGGGTCTGCCGACGGTTATCCAGGAGCAAAACTCCTATGCGGGAGTGACCAACAAGATATTGAGCCGCCGTGCCCGCCGAGTGTGCGTGGCCTACGACGGAATGGAACGCTTCTTTCCTGCCGACCGCATTGTGATGACGGGCAATCCGCTCCGCGGCTCGTTTGCTCCCGACGGCGTGGACCGTACAGCCGCCTTGGAGTACTTCGGATTCACGGCCGACAAACCCGTGATTCTGGTTGTGGGCGGAAGCCTCGGAACACGCACCTTCAACGAGATGATGAAGGCGGGTGTGGACGACATAGTGCGCCGTGGCAAGGTGCAGGTCATCTGGCAAACGGGCAAATACTATCAAGCCGAGATGGACGGCATTATGGAGGGTCGGGAATCGAATGGAGTATGGCGCGGTGCGTTCATCGAACGTATGGACTATGCCTATGCCGCAGCCGACCTTGTGGTGTCGCGTAGCGGAGCGTGCACGGTGTCGGAGTTGTGCCTTATGGGCAAGCCGACGCTGTTTGTACCCTCCCCCAACGTTGCCGAAGACCACCAAACCGCCAACGCCCGTGCTCTGGCCGACAAGGATGCTGCCGAGATGATTCGTGACTCGGAGGCGGTGGCCGAAGGTTTGGCCAAAGCACTCGCCCTTGTGAACGACAAAAACCGACTCGAAACACTACACAACAACATACTGCGCCTTGCAATCGACGACTCAGCCGACCGCGTAGCGCAACATATTATAGCCGAAATCAAAAAATGAGAAACGTATATTTCATCGGCATCGGCGGTATCGGAATGAGCGCCCTTGCCCGTTACTTTATGCGCGAAGGCAAACGCGTGGCAGGCTACGACCTGACCGAAAGCGACCTCACACGCGCCCTGGCCAAAGAGGGTGCATCAATACACTACGACGATAATGTGGAAGCCATCCCCGCCGAGATGCGCAACCCCAAAGATACACTTGTGGTCTATACCCCCGCCGTTCCGTCGGAGCATAGCGAATTGGTGTGGTTCCGCACCCAAGGTTTCGAGGTGCTCAAACGCTCCGAGATTCTGGGCCACGTCACCGCCGGCAAATACGTTATGGCTGTGTCGGGAACCCACGGCAAAACCTCGACCACCACAATGGTTGCGTGGCTGAACCGCTGTACTACGGGTGGCGGCAGTGCCTTCCTGGGCGGTCTATCCAAGAATTTCGACGGCAACATTGTGATGGGTGGTGGCGTGCGTATGGCTGTGGAGGCCGACGAGTTCGACCGCTCGTTCCTGCGCCTGACTCCCGATGTTGCAGTCATCACCTCGGCCGATGCCGACCACCTCGATATCTATGGCACCCACGAGGCTGTCAAAGAGGCTTTTGCGCAGTTTGTGTCGCAAATCCGTAAGGGCGGTGCAGTCATTATGCGTCAAGGTGCGGGAGTGACCCTGCGTAACCCCGGCATCACCCGCTACTCCTACTCAATTGACGGCGGCACGGACTTCTACGCCCAGAATCTGAGGTTGCAAAGCGACGGTCTGTTCTGCTACAATATCGTGTGTCCCGACCGCACAATCAAGGATTGCAAACTCGGAGTTCCGGGTCGTGTGAATGTCGAGAACAGTATCGCCGCTGTGGCCGCCGTGTGGTGCGCCTGCAAGTGCCGTGGCGAGGAGTTCTTGGAGAACAAAATCAAACAGGGGCTTGCAAGTTTCAGCGGAGTGAAACGTCGCTTCGACTTGCATATCAACCGCCCCGACTGCGTCTATATGGACGACTATGCCCACCACCCTGCCGAAATTTCGGCGGCTCTGAAATCGGTGCGCAGCGCCTTCCCCGGTCGCCATATAACCGCCGTATTCCAACCTCACCTCTACTCGCGTACCAACGACTTCCACGCTGAATTTGCACAGGCTCTGTCGGGTGCCGAGGAGGTTATCCTGCTGCCCATCTACCCCGCACGCGAACTCCCGATGGAGGGAGTCACCTCGGAGTTGATTGGTCGTCAGGTGAGTGTGCCCTGCACCTACACAACCCGCGAGGAGTTGCCCGCCGAGATTGTGAGCCGCAACACCGACATCGTAATCACCTTTGGCGCAGGCAACATCGACGCTTGCATCGAGCCCCTGACCCGCGCACTGAACGACAAATACCCTGCTCAAAATGTTTAACCGAACACTCCATATCGTGCTTACGGTGGTGCTGTGGTGCGGCATCGCGGCCTACATTGCGTGGGCCTCGACCAACGCCACGCACAAAACCGACGAGGTGAAAATCGACTCTCTGCGAGTGGTTATCAGCGACGGCGACCGCCTGACCTCCGTTACGGAGCCTATGGTGCGGGAGTGGGTTGCACGCTCGGGGGTTAAGTACAAGGGCGAGAGCGTGGGAGATGTCAATATCGCCGAGTTGCACCAATTCATCAGCAAACGAGTGTTGGTGCGCCAGGCCCGTGTCTACACCGACCTGAACGGAATCCTGACCGTTGAAGTGAGTCAGTACCAACCCATAGCGAGGGTCAAGATGTCGAGCGGCTATGATTTCTACATCACCTCCGATGCCCACATTCTGCCCCCCTCGACAAGTTATGCGGTGCACGTTCCGGTGATTACAGGTAACTTGTCGTTTATGATGCCCACGGGCTATTATGGTGACTATGAGCAGATTAAGGAGCGTCTTATTGAGGAGTATCGCACCGCGGCCGGTCGTCTTGACTCGATTGAGATGGGTCATCGCAACTCGCTGACCGAACTCAAAAACTCACGCTCCGAACTCAAAAAAGAGCGCCCCGGCAAACTATGGGGTAAGCAGCGTCGCCAACTCTGGGAAGAGAACCGTAGCCGCAACCTTGCAGAGTTGGACAACAAGATAGAATCACGCCAAAAACTGATTGACCAAACTCGTCAAAAGCGAGAAGATTTGGACGAAAAACAAAAAAAATCGGCAAAAAGATATATATATTTGTATAAACTCCTTAACTTTGTGAAGTTTGTGGAAAATGACGATTTTTGGAAGGCACAAATCGTGCAGATAAACATCGTCCGAGAGGAGGGTCACATCGCACCAATAGTCGAAATTGCACCCCGTGCAGGCCGCCATACGGTGTGTTTGGGCAGCATCGACCAGGCCGAAGCCAACCTCCAAAAACTTATGCTGTTCTACCACGAAGCGCTTGCTTGGGAGGGGTGGGACGGCTATAACTATATAGATTTGAGATACGAAGACCAAATAGTGTGTTCAAAATAGAGTGATGGATAACAAGAATTACATAGTAGCATTGGATTTGGGCAGCAGTTGCGTCAAACTCGCACTCGGAAGTGTGAGCGACGACTGGCTGACTGTCGAGGATGTTGTGTCGAAGGAGATTGCAAGCGGCGGTATGACCCGTGGCGCAATCATCAACCGTCAGGTTGTGAGTGCCGCCATACGCAGCGCCGTCGATGAACTCGAACGCAACAACGCAGTACGCATCTCGGACATTCACACCGGAGTGTCGGACAAAAACATCAAGTGTGCTACCCACGACTACTTTGTGTATGTGAGCAGCAGCGATGGCGAGATTGCACGCGAGGACGTCAATAAACTCCACGACGGAATGAACAACGTCAAAGCCGAGGACAAAGGACGTATCCTCGAACGCATCCCCCAAGTCTATCGCGTCTATGGCTCCAAAGGTGCCGATGAGGTGAAAGACCCCGTGGGTTGCTTTGGCAAGAAACTCGGCTCAACCTTCACCTTTGTGTTGGGCGACAACGATATGATTGTCCGCTACGAGGACACACTGCGCGGACTTACCCCCTGCCTAACCGCCGCATCACTCACCGCAGGCCCTATGTTTGCTGTGAAAGCCACCGCCTCGGAGGAGGAGATTGAGACGGGCGTTGTGGTGCTGGACATCGGCCGCGACACCACCGACTTGTGCATCTGCAAGGACGGCATTGTTCGTTATGTTCGCACCATTCCCCTCGGCTCGGGCGACATCAACACCGACATCCGCGAGTATGGTATCCCCGTAGGCCGTGTCGAAGGGCTCAAAAAGAGCCACGGCAGGGCTTTGGCCGAGGATATTACCGAAGATATGACCATTATGGCCTCGCCCAACCGCAAACAATCCGTTTCGATTACCCGCAAGGCGCTGGCTACAATCATCGAATACCGCCTCAAAGACATCATCACCTTTGTCAAAGAGGAGATTACCGACTCGGGCTACAAAGACAAGTTGCAGGGAGGTATCATCCTGCTTACGGGTGGTGGAGCCAACCTGGCCGGTATCGACAAACTGTTTGAGCGCGAGATGGGTATGGAGGTACGCATCGCACGTCCCGATATGCACATCACACCCGCCGAGGGCAAAGAGGACCTGCTCGAAAAACCGGAGTACGCAAGCGTCATCGGTATGCTCCAAAACGCAATGGCCAACAAACACTACAACACGGTGGAGGTCATTCGTTCAATCGGTGTGAGCACTCCCCGTCCGGAGCCTAAGGTTGTGACCCCCACTCCAAATGTTGCGTCCAAGGTCGAGAAGGTTATGCCCACCGCAGCCCCTGAGTCTGTCAAAACTCCCGTGGTGGAGAAACCCAAGGCCGAGATGCCCAAAGAGGAGCCCCGTGTAGAGCGTCCCGTGGTAGAGCAAACAACTCCCGCCGTGGTGGAGCAAACAACTCCCGTGATGACCCCCCCCGCAATCGAGGAGGAGCGTCCCAAAAACGCCCTTATCGACAAGGTGCAAGGCAAGATGAACGACCTGCTGGGTGGTGGCAAACAACCGTCGGACGAGAGTGATGACGACAATATCGCAACACCCAAAAAGAAATCGTTGTTGGAGCGTCTGCGCGACTACATCTTCCCCGAGGATGTCGAAGGCGACGACTACAATTAAACCACCTCACCAAACACGACACAAAGCAATGAGCAACGATATCTTATCAAACCTCAATGTTGAGGAGATTACCCACAGCGATATTATGGTTGTGGGCGTAGGCGGTGCAGGCGGTAATGCTCTCAACAATATGATTGACAGCGGCATCTACAACGTCACCTTTATGGCCTGCAACACCGACCAGGATGCACTCGACAACAGCAAAGCCGAACTGCGACTGCAACTCGGCAATGGCAAAGGTGCCGGCAGCAACCCCGAGAAAGGACGACTTATGGCGCTCGAAAACAGCAACGAAATCTTCGATATGATTCGTTCGTCGGGAGCGCACGTTATATTCCTAACCGCAGGTATGGGTGGAGGTACCGGAACAGGTGCATCGCCCGTTATTGCCCGCGTGGCACAGGAGATTCACAACGCTATGATGGAGGAGGACGAGGAGTCGCTGGGAATCCTTACCATCGCCGTTGTTACCACCCCCTTCTCCAACGAAGGACACAAACGTGTCAATCAGGCACGCAAGGGTATTGAGGAGTTGCGCAAATATGTGGACGCTATCCTGATTATCAACAACGACAGCCTCCAAGATGTGTGCGGCGATATGCCTCTGCCCCAAGCAATGAAGTTCTTGGACGGTATCCTGACCTCGGCAGTGAAGGGTATGGCCGAGATTATCACCATCTATGGCGAACACAACATAGACATCGCCGACGCCAACACCGTAATGAAGGGCAATGGTAACGTGCTGATGGGTACGGGACGTGCCAGCGGTGTGGACCGTGCCAAAGCGGTTGTGGACCAATGCTTCAACTCGCCACTGCTCGAAAATCGCGACATCAACGGTGCAACCCAAATTCTGCTCAATATGCACTACTCGACCACCAACCCTATCACAATGAAGGAGTCGAGCCTGATTCGCAATATGTTGCAAGAGAAGGCCGGAGGAGGTGCCAACCTTATTTGGGGTGACTGTGTCAAAGAGGAGTTGGGCGACGACATCGAGATTGTTGTTGTGGCCAGCGGTTTCAACGTAGAGGAACCACACGCCATCGAGAACCCCGCCGCCGAGGATAGTATCCCCGCCACCGAGCCCACCGAGGAGGTGCAAGCAGAGAGTGGCGAGAGTGCTGCCGAACAACGCGAGGAAGAGATGGAGATTGAGGCCCAAGAGGTGCTGCGTTTCCGTGGTGTGAACCGTTACGACAACATCGACCATATTTATCGTACCCCTGCAATCAAACGCTATGGTGGTTCGTTTGAGGAGTTGCGCCCCGCCAAAAAGAAAGTCGTGGTACAACAAGTCGCAGAGTCGAAACCCGAGGCCGAGGAACCGAGCCTTGAAGGCACTCTGTTTGAATAGTTTTTAATCCAAACGCTGAATTTTGATAGAAATCATCGAACATAGTTTCGCATCACCCGAGATTCTGATATCTCTGGTGTTGGTTGTGCTCTTGCTGTTATGCTCGGGTTTCATCTCGGGCTCCGAGACAGCCATATTCTCGCTGTCGCCCTCCGACATCGACATCGTCAAACAACGAGCCAAAGAGCGTGCACGCGGCGCCGAAGCCGTGCTGGACCTTATAGCCGAGCGCGAATATACGCTGGCTACCATCCTGATGCTCAACAATATGGTGAATATCCTTATCACCCTGCTCTCGACACGCATTATCGATAGTACAATGGAGTTCTCGTCGGCCGGTGCAGAATTTGTCTTTGTGTCGGTGATTGTGACCTTCTTGCTGCTGTTGTTCGGAGAGGTGCTGCCCAAGGTCTTTGCCTCGCACTACTCAATGAATTTTGCTATGGCAGGTGCCCCCGTGATACGTGTTATGCGCAAAATAACCAAACCTCTGGCTACGGTACTCGTACGCTCGGGCAACAAGGTGGGCGAATTGTCGGAATCGATGCGCGACAACATCTCGCTCGACGAACTCTCGGAGGCTATCGACATTACACAAACCAAGAGTGCCGAGGAGAAACAGATGCTCAGTGGCGTGGTAAACTTTGCCGACACCGAGGTTGAGAGTATTATGTGCCCTCGTGTAGATGTTGTGGCGCTGGAAGAGAGTGTCGATTTCGACCAGGTCAAACGAGTGTTCATCTCGTCGGGATTCTCTCGAATTCCTGTCTATAAAAGTTCGCTCGACGAGGTTTGTGGTGTGCTCTATGTCAAGGATGTGTTCTCGCACCTTGACGAGGCGAGCGACTACAAGTGGACCTCGCTGATGCGCACCCCCTACTTTGTGACCGAACACAAGAAGATTGCCGACCTGCTCGAAGAGTTCCGTGCCAAACGTGTCCATATGGCTATCGTTGTTGACGAGTACGGTTCGACCCTGGGTTTGGTGTCGTTGGAGGATATCTTGGAGGAGGTTGTAGGCGAGATTTCGGACGAGTCGGATATTGACGAGGCTCAATGCTACGACAAGATTGCCGAGAACGTATGGCTGTTCGATGCCAAGACCCACATCGGCGATATGGAGAAGATTGTGGGTGTGAGCGAGGGCCTGTTTGAGGATGTTAAAGGCGATGCCGAGACCCTTGCCGGTGTTATGCTCGAACACAAACGTCGCTTCCTTCGTAAGGGCGACACCCTGACCCTTCACGGCGTGGTGTTTACCGTCACCGAGGCCCAAGCCCGCAAGGTGAACAAAATCAAGATTGACACAACCAATGCGGCCGACAATTAGCCCCATACCACCCTATGAGGAGGCATTAAACGGGGCTGCGGACGACGACCGCCAATGGGCCGAGCAACACTTCACAACCCCTATCCGCCGTGCCGAATGGCTCACTTGGCGCCGAGTGGCACGAGGGCTGATTGACGAGGTTGCCCCCGACGTGAATTTCCAAATAGACTACAACGAGTGCGGAGCACCCGAGGCTCGAAGTACACCCAATCCCTGTGATAAATATTATATAGGAGTGTCGCACTGTCGCGGTTATGTTGCCGTGGTGGTAAGCGATGCGCCGTGCGGTGTGGACATCGAGCATTGCGACCGCAACTTTGAGCGAGCCTCGTCCAAGTTTCTCTCACACGAGGAGCGTGCACTCGAAGAGTGTTATCCCGAACTGTTGGCAGGTGCCGTGTGGTGCGCCAAGGAGGCCGTTTACAAACGCTACTCGGCCGAGGGACACAAGTATCCCGACTTTTTGACCGACCTGAGGGTTACACATAGCGACCTTGCCCACGGCGAGGTGTGGGTTGCAGCGGGCGACAACGCACCCCAAAAGGTATGTATCGAGTGGAAAAAGGTGGGCGACGACCGACTAATTGTCGCCACGGTGGGATTGCAGACGACGCAAGCGGCGAATCTCAAAGAATAGCAACACCGCCGCCAACAGCGATGCCAAGCCATCGGCAATAGGCATACTCATCCATACTCCATCGGTGCCATAAATAGGTGGCAGCACAATCAACAACGGAACAAGGAACAACAACTGACGGGTAGTCGATAGCAGGATTGCCCGTTTGGCTCGTTTGATGTATTGGAAGAAGTTGGATGCCACAATCTGAAAACCCACAATCGGGAATATAAACATCACCGTGCGCATAGCCTTGGCAGCAATTTCGACAAGTTGCGGACCATCGGGGTCGGAGTCACTCACAAACAGGCCTGCAATGCGGTCGGGAATGGTTTGACTCAGCACACACGCCACGGTCATCAGCGCCACGGCACACGCTACGGTGGTCCACAGGGCACGTTGCACACGGTCGTAACGTCGAGCACCATAGTTGTAGCCCACGATAGGCTGCATACCCTGGTTGAAACCGCCAATCATCATAATAAACAGCATCACGATACGATTGACAATTCCGTAGGCACCCACATAGATGTCGCTGCCATAGGTCAGCAGCGCCTTGTTGATAAAAATCACCACGATACAGGTACACAGGTTCATCAGCAGCGGCGCCAAACCAATCGACACCACATCACGCAAAATATAGCCCCTCGGGCGGAAAATATCGCGTCGGAAGTGCAGATAACTCTTGGAATTGCAATAGTGGAACATCTCGACCGTCAGCGCGGTAATCTGCGCCAGCACGGTGGCCAACGCCGAGCCCCTCACGCCCCACTCAAACACAAAGATAAACAGCGGGTTAAGGCATATATTGACCGCCACCGCGGTGAGCATCACACACATCGAGCGCATAGGGTATCCCGATGCCCTCAGCACCTCGTTCAGTCCGAGGTAGAGGTGTGTCACCACGTTACCCACAAGGATTACACTCATAAAGTCGTGGGCATAGGGCAGTGTGGCCTCGCTGGCACCAAACAGCAACAGAATCTCGTCGAGGAAGGTCAGACCCAGCACCGACATCAGCACACCCAACACCACATTCATAAAAACCAGGTTGCCCAGAATCTTGAACGCCTCCTGTTTGCGTCCCTGGCCCATACGAATCGAAATCATCGCCGCCGAGCCGATACCCGCCATAGCACCAAACGCCGAGCAGATGTTCATCAACGGCATTGCCACAGCCAGCGCCGACAGAGCCATAGCACCTACACCGTGGCCGATAAACACACTATCGACAATGTTGTAGATACTCGACGAAGCCATCGCAATAATGGCCGGTGTGGCATACCCGGCAATAAGTCGCGGAATGGAAGCCGTGCCAAGTCGCTCTTGTTCGGTCAGATTCTTCATTAGGTGGGGTGATTTGCGTGGCAAATATCCTAATTTTTTTTCAGACTTGCCATTTTCCGTATGATTTTCTTTGTATAATGTTCTTGGAGCACGCTCCGAAGGTGGCGCAGATAGGTTTAGGGTTCACCTATGGGCATAAAAAAAGAAAATCGGCTACGGGAGTCCCGTATACGATTTCCTTCACTAACCTAAAACTACTAACCTTTATGAAACTTTGAATTTCGAGCGCAAAGATAAGGGGAAAATTTGAACTGTGCAAGTATTTTCTAAATTTTTTTAATAAAAAAGTAAAAAAACTTAATAATTAACCCATAACCCCACCTCAGACAGGCTTCGAGAGGATTTTAGACAAAGGCCAAATAAGTCGTCACTGTGGGGTTTGCGGTTTCCAAAAAAACTTTTAACTTTGTAAATTCAATGACAAAAGCACTGGTCAGTTATGGATAATTTCGTTGTTTCGGCTCGCAAATATCGCCCCCAGACCTTCGCCTCGGTGGTGGGTCAAGGCAGCATCACTTCAACCCTCAAAAACGCCATCGAACGTGGCCAATTGGCGGGTGCATACCTCTTTTGCGGACCGCGTGGCGTGGGTAAAACCACCTGCGCACGAATCTTCGCAAAGGCTATCAACTGCCTGAACCCCAATGGCTCGGAGGCCTGCGGAGAGTGTGAGTCGTGCCGCGCTTTCAACGAAGGACGCAGTTTCAACATCCACGAACTCGATGCCGCATCCAACAACTCCGTAAACGACATCCGAAACCTGACCGACCAGGTGAGAGTCCCACCCCAAATCGGACGTTACAGCGTCTATATCATCGACGAGGTACAGAAGCTGTCTTCGGCGGCATACAACGCCTTTCTGAAAACCTTGGAGGAGCCACCCTCGTATGCAATATTCATCTTGGCAACAACCGAGAAACACAAAATTCTGCCCACCATTCTGTCGCGCTGCCAGATTTTTGACTTCAACCGCATCCGTGTCGAGGACGGCGTGGAGTATATGCGCTCGATTGCTGCGGCCGAGGGTGTGACCTACGACGACGAGTCGCTCAACCTTATTGCAGCCAAAGCCGACGGCGGTATGCGCGATGCACTGTCGATGTTCGACAAAGCGGTGGCTTTCTGCGGTGCCAACCTCAACTATCGTGACGTTGCGGCCTCGCTCAATGTGTTGGACTACGAAACCTACTTCCGCGTGGTGGATATTGTGCGCTGTGGCGACTATGCCAAGGCGTTGCTGTTGTTTGACGAGATTCTGAGTCGCGGTTTCGGCGCCTCGGTGTTCCTGCAAGGCTTGGCGGCGCATATGCGCAGTCTGCTGGTGTGCAAACAACCCTCGACATCCCACCTGTTGGAGGTTACGGGTTCGGTGCGCGAGCACTATATGAATCAGGCCGAGTTGTGTGAGGTCGATTTTCTGTTTGAGGCCATACGCCTGCTTGCGGCGGTGGACGGACAACTCAAAACGTCGTCGAACCAACGCTTGGCGGTCGAACTTGCCCTGATGAAACTCAGCGGTATGGGTCAAAAAAAAAACTCTGATGTAGAGGACGAGCCCTCGTTGCCCGAACTCACCAGAGGTAGTAATTCGACTGAAAATCAGCCTACTACCCCCACCAAGAGCACTCCTGCACCCCCAAAGGCAGTAACGCCTACTCCTGCGGCGACTCAACCCACAGCATCACAACCCGTATCGACTGCGCCAACCGAGGTTGCAACTTCCGCGTCACGCCCCACAGCGGCCACTCCCGTATCTACCCCAACGGCACAAGAGAGTGCATCGGCACCCAAAGCGCCATCGGCATTGAGCGGTATGTCGGCAGGTTTGGGCGGCAGTTCGATTATGTCGCTGCTCAACCAGAAGCCCTCAGCCGCCGTCGAGAACGACACCAAACAATCGGACCAACCCAGCGGCATCGACCCCGAGAGCCAATCCAAAATCGAGCAGGTGCGCAACGCATTTATCAAAGCCCTGATGGACGAACGTCAGCGAATCGGCGTTGCATTCGAGGATATGACCGTAGTGGACAACAAGGTGTCAATCACGGTGGGAAGCAACGATTTACGTCAGGAAATTTTGCATTCGCAATACGAAATACTATCTTTGCTGGCTGAAATGGCGGGTGTTAGCGGCGTCATTGAGTTGGAGGTGAACGTCACCGCCGACAAACAACGAGCCGAGATACTCATCAAACCCGAGGACAAAATCCGATACCTGAGCGAACACAACCCTCAATGGCTGTCGCTCCGCACGGTGCTCGACCTCGATATTGAATAACAACCGATTATACATATTTATATAAATACAGACGATGGACTTTGTAAAGGAACTCGAATGGCGCGGGATGATTCACGACATTATGCCCGGTACCGCCGAACAACTCGAAAAAGAGATGACCACAGCATACGTGGGTATTGACCCCACAGCCGACTCGCTGCACATCGGCCACTTGGTCAGCATTATGATATTGAAACACTTCCAACGTTGCGGACACCGTCCCGTGGCTCTGGTGGGTGGAGCAACAGGTATGATTGGCGACCCCTCGGGCAAATCGGCCGAACGCAACCTGCTGGACGAGGCTACCCTCAACCACAACGTGGAGGCTATCAAAGCACAACTCCAAAAACTGCTGGATTTCAACTCGGATGCCCCCAACGCCGCTGTGTTGGTCAATAACTACGAGTGGATGAAAGATTTCTCGTTTTTGACCTTCATCCGTGATATTGGCAAGTGCATCACCGTCAACTATATGATGGCCAAAGATTCGGTTAAAAAACGTTTCAATGGCGAGGGCGACGGTATGTCGTTCACCGAGTTCAGTTACCAACTGCTGCAAGGCTACGACTTTATGTATCTGTACGAGCATATGGGTTGCAAACTGCAACTCGGCGGCTCGGACCAATGGGGTAACATCACCACCGGTACCGAGTTGATTCGTCGTAAGTTGGGTGGCGAGGCTTTTGCCCTGACTTGCCCGCTGGTTAAGAAGGCCGACGGCACCAAATTCGGTAAAACCGAGAGCGGTAACATCTGGCTCGACCCCCGCTACACTTCGCCCTACAAATTCTATCAATTCTGGCTCAATGTGAGCGACGAGGATGCCAAGAGTTACATCCGCATCTTTACGATGCTCGACCGCCAGACCATCGAAACTCTGATTGCCGAGCACGAGGTATCGCCCGGTGAGCGCAAACTCCAAAAGGTGTTGGCTCGTGAGGTTACCTGTATGATTCACTCCGAGGAGGAGTGGCGCAAGGCTGTTGAGGCATCGAGTGTGCTGTTTGGTGGCGCAACCGCCGAGAGTTTGAAATCGCTTGATGAGGCTACGGTGCTGGCTGTGTTCGAGGGTGTTCCCCAATTCGAGGTTTCGAAAGCCGATTTGGAGGCAGGTATTCCCTTTGTTGAGTTGTGTGTCGAGAAGGCTAAGGTGTTCCCCAGCAAGGGCGAGACCCGCAAACTGATTCAAGGTGGCGGTGTGTCGATGAACAAAACCAAGGTTGCCGACCCGATGCAGAGCGTAACCGAGGCCGACCTGATTGCCGAGCGTTATGTGATTGTACAAAAGGGTAAGAAGAACTACTTCCTTATCAAATTCGTATAATCCTACACGGAGTAAGTATAAAACGAAAGCCTATCCCACCTTTGGATAGGCTTTTATTTTTGACCGATTGATTTTTTCGGCGCAAAAAGATAACTTTGCGTAAAATTTACAATAAACCTCTAACAACTATGAAACGAATTATACTCAGCATAGTTGCCATATTGCTATTCGCTTCGGCAACTGCACAAACCTCCGACTCGGTAAAATTCTTCACTGCACCCCGTCAGGAGTTGAAACTTCCCAAGGGCGCCGAGGGATATACCATTGTAAAAACCGACCTCTTCGACTCGCATCAGACAATCTCGGTCATCCGCTACTCACGAAGACTTTTCAACACCGTAATCGTTCAACCAGAGAAACTGACACATCTCTCGGTTACCGCCGAGGCTATGAATAGCGACTTTGGCGTAAATGCAGGCTATTGGAATATAAGCATCGCCAAACCTTCGACATTCCTTGTTCTCAACGGCGAGCAACTGTCGGTTACCGCCGACTTCGAGAAAGGACGCGTTGACGGCCTGCTGTGCATCGGCAAGAGGAAAATTGTTATAGACCCCTGCAAGGCCGGCGAAGAGCAGGCTTACACCAAGAAGTTCAAGAATATTTTGGCTTCGGGACCGGCACTTATTGATGAGGGCAAACCTATTGACCACAGTGCCCGCGCCAAAGACGCAAACGGAAAACCCAACTCTTTCTACGCACAGCGTCACCCTCGCAGCGCAATTGGCACCGACAAAAAGGGCAATGTCTATATTGTGGTGGTGGATGGTCGCTCGAAAGGCAATGCCGAGGGTGTATCCATTGCCGAGTTTACAAAAATCTGCTCGTGGCTTGGTATGCGCGATGCCATCAACCTCGACGGAGGTGGCTCTTCCTCAATTTGGACCGCCGAGGAGGGTACCATAAGTTATCCTAGCGACAACAGAAAATTTGACCACGCCGGCGAACGCCGAATATCGAGCTGCATTGTGGTCAAAAGCAAAAAATAGATTTTTAAATAGAGTTCCTTTATATAGTAAATAAAATAAAGCAAGGAGATTTTTGTGAAGCGTCACAAAAATCTCCTTGTCTAATTATAAGTGGGTTCCTACTACCAAGCGAACAGAGGATATTCGGCCATCATAGCATTAACCTCGGCACGAACGGCAGCGATATTGTCCTCGTTCTCGTGGTCGGCCAACACGCGGTCAATCAGTTCGACGATTTTGTCCATTTGTTCCTCTTTCAGACCACGGGTGGTGATTGCGGGAGCACCGAAACGCAGACCCGAAGTTTGGAAGGGCGAACGGCTATCGAAGGGGACCATATTTTTGTTGGTGGTGATGTCGGCAGCAACCAGCACACGCTCGGCAACCTTACCGGTCAGTTCGGGGAACTTGGTGCGCAGGTCAACCAGCACAAGGTGGTTGTCGGTACCGCCACTAACGATTTTGTAGCCACGTTTGATGAAGGCCTCGGCCATCGCGGCAGCGTTTTTCTTGACTTGGGTTTGGTACTCCTTGTACGAAGGCTCCAAAGCCTCGCCGAAAGCCACAGCCTTGGCAGCGATAACGTGTTCGAGCGGACCGCCTTGGATTCCGGGGAATACAGCCGAGTTCAACAGAGCCGACATTTTCTTAACTTCGCCTTTGGGAGTGGTTTTGCCCCAGGGGTTGTCGAAGTCTTTGCCCATCAGGATGATACCGCCACGAGGGCCACGCAGTGTTTTGTGTGTTGTCGATGTCACGATGTGAGCATATTTGACGGGGTTGTCGAGCAGACCGGCAGCGATAAGACCTGCGGTGTGGGCCATATCCACCAACAGCAGCGCACCTACCTTGTCGGCAATCTCGCGCATACGTTTGTAGTCCCACTCGCGGCTGTACGCCGAAGCACCACCCACAATCAGTTTGGGTTTGCACTCCAAAGCCAACGCCTCCATAGCATCGTAGTCGATAGTACCGGTAGCCTCGTCGAGTTTGTAACCCACGGCGTTGAAGTACATACCCGACATATTCACGGGCGAACCGTGCGAGAGGTGACCACCGTGCGAGAGGTCAAGACCCATAAAGGTGTCGCCGGGATTCAGACAGGTAAAGAACACCGCCATATTTGCTTGTGCACCCGAGTGAGGTTGCACGTTGGCATACTCTGCATCGTAGAGTTTGCACAGGCGCTCGATAGCGAGTTTTTCGACTTTGTCCACCACTTCGCAACCGCCATAATAACGTGCTGCGGGATAACCTTCGGCATACTTATTGGTCAAAACCGAACCCATAGCGGCCATCACTTGGTCGCTCACAAAGTTCTCAGAAGCAATAAGTTCGATGCCCTTCATCTGACGACTGCGCTCCTCGGCAATCAGGTCAAAAATTTGTTTGTCTTGTGTCATAATATGATGAGTTATTTTGTTTCGCACGGCTAAAATAGTAAAACTTTACAAAAAAAAGGGTATCTTTGCAGCGATAATTTTTAATTTCTTCAAATTATGGGACTATTATCAGGAAAAGTGGCTCTGATTACGGGAGCCGCACGCGGCATCGGTAAGGCAATCGCAATGCAATTTGCAGCCGAAGGTGCCGACATCGCATTCACCGACCTTGCTATCGACGAGAACGGCAAGGCCACAGAGAGAGAGATTGAGGCGTTGGGAGTGAAATGCAAGGGTTATGCCTCCAATGCAGCCGTATTCGACCAGGCTCACCAAACCGTCGAGGAGGTGATGGCTGACTTCGGCCGAATTGATATTCTGGTCAATAACGCCGGTATCACACGCGACAAACTTATGATGCGTATGAGCGAGGGCGATTGGGACGCTGTGCTGACCGTCAACCTCAAATCGGCATTCAACTTCATCCACGCCGTAACCCCTATTATGGCACGCCAACGTGGTGGCAGCATCATCAATATGGCTTCGGTTGTGGGAGTGTCGGGCAACGCCGGCCAATGTAACTACTCGGCTTCGAAAGCGGGTATGATTGGTCTGGCCAAAAGTATCGCCAAGGAGATGGGTCCTCGCGGCATCCGCGCCAACGCCATCGCCCCCGGCTTTATCATCACCGATAGGACCAACGCCCTGAGCGAAGAGGTTCGCGCCGAGTGGGCCAAACAGATTCCTCTGCGCCGCGGCGGCACCCCCGAGGATGTTGCCAAGGTGGCTCTGTTTTTGGCCAGCGACCTGTCGCAATATGTTACAGGTCAAACTATTCACTGCTGTGGCGGTATGAATATGTAATGCCTCGGCGACACACCGTTCGCCAATCAACCCAAAGCCTGTTTCGAACCCCGAAGCAGGCTTTTTTGTTGCGAATTAGGGCAGTAAAATGTCGGAAAATGCAAAAAATGTTAGATGTTTCGAAAAAAAATATTTAACTTTGTCCGCTATCGCGTGTGTACGCGCCCGATTTGCGCACAAAAGAGCGACGAATCAAAAGTGTAAAACATAGCAAAAACAAACAACTTAATATTAATTTTTAACCATCACAAAACAATGAAAAAACTTTCAATGATGTGGACGCTTTTGGCAGTAGTTCTGCTGAGCGTTGTAGGTTGTAAAAACACGGAGCCCGAGCCCGTGGCTAAACCTACCATCAGTGTAGCCGAGGCTGTTGTAAACGCCGAGACTATGACTGCATCCGTAGAGGTTACCCCCTCGGCCAACGCCAACAGTTGGTCGTGGAAAGTCGACACCGCAGAGGCTGCCGGCGAGTACACCACCGTTACCGGTCACGACAAAAAGACCATCGAGGTGGCTGTCGAGTACGACACCGAGTACACCTTTACCGCTTATGCAACCAACCTGGGTGGCAACAGCCAAGAGGTTAGCGTAAGTTTCCAAGGCCCCAAGGCCCCCGTTGTAGTTCCTCCCACCGCTGCCAGCATCGAGGTTGGCGAGGTTGAGGTTAATGCCGAGACTTTGAAGGCTGTGGTAACCGTTACTCCTTCGGAGAACACCGCAAAATGGTACTACGCTCTGAAAAGCGACGCTACCGAAGAGGAGCCTACCTACACCGAGGTTGAGGGCAACGAGGCTAAAACTCTGAGCCTGGACATCGAGCCCAACACCACTTACATTCTGATTGTTTACGCTGTAAACGAGGAGGGTGAGGCTTGCGAGAAAGCAACCACTACCTTTGAGGGTCCTGCAAAAACCGACGAGGAACCCAGCGGCAATGGCGAACTGGTTAAACTTGAACTGAAAAACATCACCTCGTTGAGCGTTGACGCAGACGTTCTCAAATACAAAGAGTGTGTGAAATATGTTGCAGGTGCAGTGTTCACCGAGGCTTACAACGAGAACCGCTTTATCACCGCTGCCAAAGGTTCGTTGAACCCCAACGAGAGCTACCCCTATGTTCAATACAACTCGGCTACCGTAAGCAAGGTTTGGACCGAGATGGACTTGGTTAAAGACGGTCTGACCACCAAAGAGGGTAACGCAGGTATTCCTATCATCTCGGGTATGTCGTACACCGTTGCTGTTTACGCCGAGGATGCTGAGGGTAACTCGAAAGTTTACACTCAAGAGTTCACCGCTCCCGCAGCCAAGATTGATGGCAATGTTGACCTCAAGATGAATATCGACGAAATCGGCATGACCGATGTTACCGCAACCTTCACCGCAAGCACCGACTGCCGCATCATTGCAGGTACTCGTTTGGCCACCAACAAACAAGATGGTGGTTTCGATGTAAACACTATGAGTGCAGACGAGGTTAAGGCTTTCTTGGTTGCAAATGCAGCTGCCGTTCCTCACATGTTCCAAGGCCAGGAGACCATCAAATTTGTTGATGACATGGTTATCGATACCGATTATATTGTATATGCAATCGCCATCAAAGACGGCAAAATCGGTGATGTTGTATTTGAGAAATTCCACACCAAACGTCCCGAGCTGACCGGTAAAGGTGCTATCACCTCGGCTACTTTCGAGACTCAAACCGACATCAATGCTCTTACTTACAGCATGACCACCAACGCCGACGCTAAGAAAGTTCGCGTATACTTCACCACTTCGGTTGACTACAACAACAATAAAGCCACTCTGGATTTCATCATGATTTCGGAAGAGGCTTCGTACATGTGGAAAGAGTACGAGGTTACAGACGGTAAAGTTGAAATCACCGACGAGGTTTATGTTCCCGGCGACCAATACGCTGTAATTGCAATGGCATTTGACGCAGAAGGTAACCCCGGCCCGCTGACCAACCTGGTTCAATTGTGGGATTCGAATCTGACCTACTACAAGACCCTCGAGGAGATTGTAGAACCTTCGAAGATTGACATGACCGGTACCGGTGAGGTAGCCCTGATTGTTAAAGAGGGTGGCGTAACTGCCGAGGTTGCTGCTGCTACCATTTCGGCCGGTTCGAAATCGGATAACGTTGACAAGGCTTGGTTATTCTACTTCAACGAGGAGATGGAGAAAAACATCGAGACCGCCGTATTCAACAACCTCCAAGAGTGGGATGGTACCACCGAGAGCATCTTCGGTGCAGTTAAAGAGATTACCTTCGCCGAGGGCGAGTCGTTCGTTTATGAGTCTATGATTCCTTACGACCAAGGTTGGGGTGGTACTATCGTTGCTGCCGTTACTTTGGACAAGGATGGCAAATTCAACGTTTCGGACTACTATCTGGCAGGTACCGGCGACAAGGGCGTTGACGCTCCCGTACTGACCCCCACCGGTGACGCAATTCTGAATGTTAAAGAGTTGGTCAACAACGAGGGTATGGTGAATGTTAAAACCCAAATTACCAAAGTTAACGAAGCATTTGAGTTCGGCTGGCTTGTACGTTTTGCAGAAATCAAAGAGTCTGAGTTGAGCGAGAAAATCGCAGCAGGTATCAAAGAGTACGGCTCGACCGGTATGATTACAGGAGCTGTTGTTGAGGAAATCACCTTCGACGCAGTTAAGGAGTACAACTTCCTGACCGCTTATACCGATGAGTGGGGTGGCTCGATTTTGGCTGTTGTAGGTATGGACAACGAGGGTAACGTTACTCTGGCTGACTACTACAAAGCTGGCACCGGCGACAAAGGTACCGTAAACGACGGTGGCGACACTCCCGGTCCCGAGCCTACCGACGTATTCCCCGCACTCTACAAAGGCGCAACTTTGAGCCTGGTTAGCGAGGATACCACCGACGACGTTAACGCAAGCGCAACTCTGAAAGTTAGCGATATCCCCGCAGGTTACACCGCTTGGATGTTTAACCTGGGTCAAACCGCGAAACCTGCAAACGTAATGACTGACATCGCTGCCAAATTTGAGGATGGTCTTCCTTCGGAGAACAACGCCAACCGCAAAGTTGAGGCTGGTTCGGAGAACGAGTTCACTAACCTGGCTACCGAGTGGAACGGTGAGGTGAGCGTAATCGCTCTGGTTTTGGTTGATGCAGAGAACAAACCTTGGGTAGTTGCAGCTTATGCTTGTGGCAAGGGTGTATCGCCCGAGGGTACTCTCGAAATCGGCCAAGGCGGTGGCGACGACCCCGTTGTTGAGCACAAACCCGCAATGGCTGTTGTTTCGGAAGACGTTACCGACCCCGCATCGGCAAGCGTAACCCTGAGCGTTAACGGTATCGGCACCGGCTACACCGGCTGGCTGATTAACTTGGGTAGCGAGGCTCTGATTGACGAGGTTGACAGCAAAGTAGCTGCTCTGTTCGCTGACGGCACTCCTACCGCAAGTGCAATGGGTGCATATCGTACCGTTGAGAACGGCTCGGAGAATACCTTCCAATACATGATGACCTATCACCCCACCTATGGTGGTAACATCATCGCTTTCGTGGTAGTTGACGCCGAGGGCAACGCTTCGGTTGTTAACTACTACGTATGTGGCGAAGGCTTGGCTGGTGGCACAACCACCGAGGCTCCCGCAATGGCTCTGGTTTCGGAGGATGTTGCAGCAGGTACTGCTACCTTCACCGTATCGAACCTGCCTGCTGAGGGTACCGCTTGGTTGCTCAACCTAGGCGACGATGCTCAACCCAACGAGGTTAGCTCGAAAGTGGCTCTGCTGTTCGCAGACGGCGACCCCATCGCAACCGAGAACGGTGCTTACCGCAAAGTTGCCGAGGGTACCGAGTACACCTACAACAGTATGCTTCCCTACGAGGAGCAATACGGCGGTAACATCATCGTTCTGGTCGTTGTTAAAGACGGCGTTCCTACCGTTTACAACTACTACACTTGCGGTGTAGGTATGAGCGGCAGCGAGAGCGAGGATGACGGCGAGGACGTTGAGTTCGGTGGCGGCACTCCTTCGATTGGCGAGGTTGGCGACGATGTTATCATCGGCGGCGACGTTCCCACCGTTGACTAATCACACCCGATAAACACTCTCGAAAGAGAAGTAGTCCAAACCAAGGGGCTGTCCAATGCGGACGGCCCCTTTTTTGGTGATATGGGCCTTGGGGCTAAGATGATGTTGTGTGCCGATGAAATGAGCCTTTGCAGTGTAAGAATAGGACAATCTCGCATAAATTCGTATATTTGCGTAACCTAAACCACTTGCAGTATGAGGAACTACACCGAAATCGAATCGCGCCAAATGTTCGACCGCCTGTGCAATGGCTCGTGCGACACTCTCAGCCACCTGGCATTCCAAGATATTACGTTCTACCCTGCCGACGATTGCCGACACTATTGCGACTGCATCTTTATCGGTTGCCAAATTCCCGAACAGATGCGCCGTGTGATAGCCCCCGACTGCATCGAATTGCCCCGCCTGCCCGTACCTTATAATATATTCCCGTCGATGCTCTACACCCCCGAGCAACTCTACGATGGCTATAACCCTTCGGACGAGGCATCGTTTGAAAATTGTTATGACACGCGCGTGTGGCACCACTACACCTCCGAAGGTCGCATTGCGGGCAATATCCTCGAAACCCTCGCCCGCTCGCTCCACGACCACTCAATCACCGATGCACTCTATGACCTGCTTGGCGATTGGGACGAACGCCACATTGTGGCCGTTATGGGAGGTCACTCGCTCGCCCGCACCGACGAGTCTTACCGCAAAATTGCCGTCATAAGCCGTGCGCTGACCCAAAGCGGACTGCTTGTGGTGAGTGGAGGCGGTCCGGGAGCAATGGAGGCTACCCACCTCGGAGCGTGGATGGCAGGTCGCTCAATTGAGGAGTTGGATGCGGCGATTGAGATTCTGCGTGAGGCTCCGCGCTATACCGACAAAGGTTGGCTCGCCGCAGCCTTCCGTGTGCGCGACCTGTGGCCCCAAACCGAGGGGTATCGCAGTGTGGGAGTTCCGACGTGGTTCTATGGCCACGAGCCCGCAACTCCGCTGGCAACCCACATCGCCAAGTATTTCGACAACAGCATACGCGAGGACGGCCTGCTGACCATTGCCAAAGGTGGCGTAATCTACGCACCGGGCAGTGCCGGCACCTTGCAGGAGATATTTCAGGATGCCGCCCAAAACCACTACGTTACACACGGGGTTTCGAGCCCTATGGTGTTCTTGGGCGAGGAGTATTGGCGTGAACAGGTGCCCGTCTATCCGCTGTTGGAGGAGTTGATGTGTCGCGGCCGCTACAAGGGGTTGCGCCTGACAATCACCGACTCGACCGATACCGCCGCCGAAACTCTGCTCGATTTTGCGCACTACTCATCGCGGTAATTAGACCAAATATCGTATCTTTGCAACCTTGTATGAGAAGAGTGCCGCTGTTCATATTGAGCCTGCTGTGTGCATTGCAGATTAGCGCACGGCCGTGGGGAAACGCCCCCACAGCCGAGGCCGATACCCTTATGCAGTTGGAGGATGTGAGCATTGTGGCTGTCAAACAGGGCCTTAATCTCAGCCAAAGGGCAACTGCCGCAGCGGTGGTGGATAGCCGACGAATCGCACGCGAGAGAATCTCCGACATCAAAGGAATCTCGGGTAGCGTTCCCAACTTCTTTATGCCCGACTACGGCTCACGCATCACCTCGTCGCTGTATGTTCGTGGCCTGGGCGCAAGGATTGACAATGCCGCAGTGGCCGTAACGGTGGACGGAGTGCCGCTGATGGACAAGAACTCGTTTGATAGCGATATGGCCGACATCGCCCGTATCGAGATGTTGCGCGGCCCGCAAACAACGCTCTATGGCCGCAACTCGATGGGTGGAGCAATCAACATCTATACCCTCGCGCCGCTGGCCGTGCAGGGAGTTCGTTTCGGCGCAGAGTACTCGACAGGCAATAGTTACAAATTCTCGCTGGCTGTGCTGCACAAAGTGGGCGAGCGCACGGGAATCTCCGTGAGTGGTCAATATGGTCACACCGACGGCCTTTTTACGAACCTCTACGACGGCTCAATGTGCGACCCGTCGGATGAGGGCGGCGCACGCATCCGAGTGCAACACCGCACACGTCAAGGCTTGGATATCGACAATACGTTGGCATTCTCGATGGTCAATCAGGGCGGCTACCCTTATGCCTATATGCCTACGGGGCGCATCGAGTACAACGACGAGTGCAGTTATCGCCGAGCCACGGTGAGCGAAGGACTCACCCTGCGCAAACGTTGGGAGGGGGTTGAGTTGTCAAGCGTGTCGAGTTATCAGTTTATGGACGACCGTATGCGTATGGACCAAGACTTTCTGCCCGAGAGTTATTTCACACTCGAACAAGCCAAACGTATGCACGCCATAACGGAGGATTTGGTGGTACGTTCGACCCGCTCGTTGGGAGGCTACGACTGGCTGGTGGGAGCCTTCGGGTTCTACAACAACACGGCAATGGGCGCTCCCGTAGAGTTCAAAAAGACAGGCATTGACTCGCTGATTATCAAAAATATACCCCACGATGGACTGACGTGGAACGAGGACTCCTTCGGTTTGGACACACGTTTTGTGAACCACACCGCAGGGGGTGCTATCTATCACGAATCGAGTTACTCGGTGGGCGGTTGGCGACTGACGGCAGGAGTGCGTGGCGACGTGGAGTACAGCCGTTTGGAGTTCACCAAATTTGTCGAAACCTCGTGCACGTTCCACACCTCGGAGGGCGACATCAACCGACCTCTATACATCGACCAATACGGCGCAATGAACCAAACCTTTGTGGAGGTTGCACCACGCCTTTCGGCCTCATATTCGTGGAGTGGCGCGTGGCCGGGAATGGCCTATGCCACCATTTCGAGAGGTTACAAGGCAGGAGGCTTCAACACCCAGATGTTCAGCGAGATTCTGCGCCAAGACCTGATAGCCGAGTTCGGAGGTTCGCCCCTCAACGAGAAGGAGGTGACAGCCTACAAACCCGAACGCGCGTGGAACTACGAGGTGGGAGCACGCCTCAACTCCGAGGATGGTCGCTGGCGTGGCGATGTGGCGCTGTTTGCCATTGATTGCCGCAACCAACAACTCACCGTATTCCCCGAGGGCGAACTGACAGGACGACGTATGACCAACGCCGGACGTACACGCAGTCTGGGTGTGGAGTTATCGGCCTCGGCCAACCCCGTTCGCGGACTCGACCTTGCAGCAGCGTGGGGATTCACGGATGCACGTTTTGTGGAGTTCCGTAGCGGCAACAGCGATTACAGCGGCAACCACGTTCCCTACGCCCCGCAACACACGCTCTATGGCTCGGCAACATACACCATTGAGATTGGCCGAAAGTGGGCCGAAAGGATTGTCGTGGGAGTGCAGGTGAACGGTGCAGGGCGCATCTGGTGGGACGAAGCGGGCGAGTTTGTTCAGCCGTTCTATGCACTGCTGGGCGCGTCGGTAAGTTACCACACCGCCTATGGCTCGCTTATGCTGTGGGGGCGCAACCTTACAAATACACGCTACAACACATTCTGCTTTGCGTCGATGGGCAACCGCTTTTTGCAACGCGGCAAGCCTACCACGCTCGGCATAACACTCAATATTAATATCAACACTGCAAAATGAAAAAAACTTCTGATGACCCTCTGCGCGGCGCTCGCACTGACCGCCTGCGGAACCGAAATCATACCCAACGCCAACAAGGTGAATGGCCAATACGTCGGCGTGCTTCAAACCACATCGCTGAGCGACGGCGAGGTATTCACCGACAATAATGTGGAGTTTTCGCTCACCTCGACCTCGGCCACCACAATGACCCTTACGATGCACAACACCCACTTTGTTGCAATGATGCCGCGACTTACAATGCAGGTTGCGGGCATAACCAACGAGCAGGTCAATTTTGAGCACATCCTGACCGCTCCCGAAGAGGGTATTGTTCCCACAATCGGCGACATCAAGTATCCTAAGTACATCATCACCAACCTGTCAGGCAAACGTATTGTATCGGCCGACAAGGATGGTGCAGGCGCACTGTCGCTGACTTTCAACTGCCGTGGCTATCTGGTCGAATACGTCGGAGTAACACGATAACCCAATGACATACACAAAAGAGGGCGTTCCACTGTCGGAACGCCCTCTTGTTGTGTCGGAATAGCCCCTCTACTCGTAGCGTTGGATGAAACGCATAGCCTCGTAGAACGGGATTGAGGTCTTGACGGTCTTGCCGTTGATGTCGGTGTCGGAGATTTGGTCCTTGGCGTTGTTCCAACCACCGATGTGACCACCATTTACCATTGTACGCAGAGTTGCGTTGCCACCCGCATTCTTAATCATCGCAACCATAAACTCCGAGTAGCGATAAGCCACCACGGTGTCGTCGGCCGCGTGCCATATTTTGAGCGGGCAGGGATAAATTTTGCTCAACGACAGGTAGGCCTCACGCTCGGCATCGTTGTTGTAGTTGGCGTTGGCCTGAGCCTTCATCTCGGCCGAGCCTATGGTGTTAATCATCAGGTTGTCGTAGCCCACCACACGGTCGTAGTTGTCGAGGAAATATTGTTGGTCGAGAGTGGCGTTTTTCCAATTTGCAAAGTTGTATTGACCGGCAATGGTGCGTTGTTGGTTGGCACCTCCCCAGGGCTGCATAAAGTTGTTCTTGTAGACCGACAGCGCGGGGCAGAACGCCGCTTGGGCAATCACGGGCAACAGATTGTGCTGAACAATCAGTGTCGAGGCACCGCCACCCATCGAGATACCCATTACGAACACCTCTTTGTGGAGGTTGTATTTCTCCATTACATAGTTGTAACCCTTCTTGTAGCACTGCAAAACGTATTTGTTGGCGTAGTGTTGGTCGGTTACGGGAAAGCCCATTGCCGAACCCCAGCCCGTAGCCATACCGTTCATATCCATCACAGCGTAGCCTTTGGCAAGGAAGTATTTCCAGCCGTGGTTGTTCAGGGGGTTGGTCGTAGCACTCGTGCGCTCGCCCGTACCCTGACACAGAATGATAAGACGTGTGGGATTGGCGGGGTCGGTCGAGTAGTTTTCGGGCAGGGCGATTACACCATAGTCTTTGTAGAGTTTTATGCCGTCTTGTTTGAGCCCCGACGAAGTTTTGTCGTTGTCTTCGAGGAAGTAGTTCACATCGACGCTGAAATTCTCGTAACCCTTTGCAGGACGCTCGGCATAGGTCATCCCGCCACCTTTGGTGCAGGCAACCGACGAGCCGTCCGAGAAGTGGAAGGTCACCTCCTTGGCACCGTCCACAACACCAATCACCATTGCGGGAATTTCGGGGTCGGCAGGAGCCGAGGGCACCGAGGTATCCACACCGTCGATAAACCAGTTGCCGTTGTCGCCAATGGTCACTTGCGAGCCTTTGGAACATATACCCGTATCCACGCCGTCGATGGTCCAATTACCATTTTTGTCAATAGCCACAATCGGGGCACGAAGCGAGATGGATGTGTTGTTGCTGAAAAAGATAGTGTAAGTGGCTCCATCCTCCACCACATCGACGATTGTGGTGTTTTGTTGGAGATTTTCAATCATTGTTTTTTGGTACTGCAACTCGGTTTTGAGGTTGTCAATTTCCTTTTCGAGTTCGTCGGTTGAGCAAGCGGCCAACCAGCAGCCCAAAGCCAAAATAAGGAGTAGTTTTTTCATTTGGTTTATGGTTTATGATTTGTTTTCGGAGGGTGTATATCGCTCAAAGATACAACATTTGGCGTATATCGGCAACTCTGGCGACAAAAAAAGCACCACGCGAAGGGATTTATGGTGTGGTTTTTGGACTTGGGGCGAGAGTTTTTTGTTGGAGAACAAGATTATGAAAATTCTTATCGTCACCTCGGAAGCGGCCGACGGCTACACTCTGCGCAGTCTAATCCGCTCCCAATGCAGCCTTGTGCAATGTGTCACCTCGATGCAGCAGGCCGAGAGTCTGTGTCGTCAGATCCGTGTCGATGCAGTCATCTAGGTGGGCGCCGAGTGGTGGAACGACACCCGCAGCCGAGCCTCCTATCTGCGAGGAGCGGGCCGCGATACTCACATCATGGTTTTGAGCAGCGCCCACGATGAGCAGGCCGTTATGGGAGCCTTGGAGGAGGGTGTCAATCAGTTTTTGTCGCTGCCCATCGAACCTGCACGCCTACGCCGAAAACTCATCCGTCCGAGGTTATGATTTGGGCCTTTGCACTGCTGATTATGGTGGCCGCCACGGGGGTTGTCTTTGGGTGGCAAGAGGTGGTGTGGGACCTTCGGAGAGTGGGTCGCCGCAGATGGCTTGACCGCCACGGAAGTGTGTGTGCCTCACACATTTGCGGCTATCTGTTTGATGGTGCTCCCCTACCCGACCTCGGGCGCGAATGCAACTACGAAGCACTGCTCGAACTGCTTCACTCGGTGTGTACCCTGACCTCGGGTTACGACACACGACGAGTGGCACTGTTGGCCCGCCATACGGGTCTGTGCGACTACCTTCTGCACCGCACCTTCGGCCGCTTGACGTGTACCCGCGCGGTGTACGCCCTGACAGCACTCCAAGCGGGCGTGGATATTGATCTCCGAGTCCCCCCGTCGGGCCGCGACCTCGCCTCGCAAACCCTCTTTGCACTGGCCGCTACACGCACCGCAGACCCCGACGCTATGATACGTCACCTGACCCGCCATACCCTCTCGGAGATTGTTGTGGCGGCTGCTTTGGAGATGCACCACCGACGACACCACACCACCGACTATCGCCACGCCCTCGACTCGGCCAATCCTGCCGTTCTGCGTGTGGGCCTTGCTGCGGTGCGCCGTTTCCGTCCCGAAGATACCGCCACCGAGGTGGGGCAATTGGTCGACACCTGCGACCACGAGTTGGTAGAGGAGGCACTCTACACGTTGGCCACCCTGCAACTCCCTGTGGCACGCCGTTCGGTGGCACGCGCCCTGTCGCATTTGGGGCGTGTGGGTCGCAAACGGTTCTATCGCTACCTTATCACCGAAGGCTACTCGTCGGCCTCGCTCGAAATGTTGTGTCTGGCCGAACCCTCAACCGACCTGTGCGACTACACCGCCTCACTCGGCGAATCCTACAAATACCCCCTCGACAAACCTCAACCAATACCCGTAGTATGACACTCTGGATATGGATATACGCCGCCACGGTGAGTGTGCTGTCGGTAGTGGTGATTGCCCACTGCATTATGCGCCGTGCCGCCCTGCTGCGCGACGGATGTCACCGCCGATTGGCACGCCTGTGGACACTCACGGGGTGTGACCCTCTGGGCGAGCCGGGAGTGAGCGTGTTGATGGATTGGGGCGGCGATGTACGCTCACTCGAATCCTGCCTTACGATGGACTACCTGCGCTATGAGGTGGTGATTGTGGGCGATGTCGAGCATAGTCGCTCGCTGCGTGGAGTGCTGGCCCGCTACTCGATGATTGAGGTTGGGTCGCCCGTTGTCGAGGAGCGATTGATGCGCTCGCCACGCCGCCTGTATCGTTCGCGCCGAAGGTCGTGCCGCCGATTGGTTGTCGTGGATAGTCCCGCCGCCACCGAAGCCGAACGTATGGACTGCGCTCTGTCGGTGCGAGGTCACAACCGCGTGGTGGTGTTGGGGCGCGGTCAAAGGGTTATGGTCGACACACTGAGGGTTTTGGTATGGAGGGTCTCGGACCACCCCTCGGCCGAGATTGTGACCGCACCTCTGATGGAGAATGCAGGGGTGGCGGGTGCTACACGCGAGATATGGAGTTTTATGGGCTCACACGAGGAACGCATAGCGATTATGGATGGCGATGCGGTGGTAGAGGCGGGAGGCTTTACTCCAACCCAGGCCCCCAAACACACAACGGCCGCAATGATTACCCGTTTGCAACGCAACGGCTGTCGCACAGCCCACCTCGCAGTGGCCGTGGGCTACACCTCGTCGGAGCACAAAGCAGACATCGGAGGGGTGGATATTGCCCTGTGGGTGGTATGGATTGCAGGCATTGCAGGGGTGGTCGCAACCGAGGGCACGCTACGCGTGATGTGGCTGCTGTGCGTGGGATTGGTGGTAATGTTGCAGGTTGTGGTAGCCATTGGCGCACGAGCCTACCGCCGCACCGCCGAGAGCCTCCGACCGTGGAGCGAAAACCTGCAAGCCGCACTCTGCATCCCATTACGAATATTTTTGAGGTAAGAGGGGCCAAAAAGCCGAGAATCCCAAAAATTTTCCGTACCTTCGTAACGTTATTCGAAGGACACTTAACAGCCCAATCGCAAGATGCAACATAAGACACTAACTCTCAGACATATAACCCTTACCGTCACACTCCTGTTCGCAAGTCTTGTGCTCAACGCCCAAGAGTTGCAAACCTCCCACATCAACGTCAATCGCGGCGAGAAGTGGTGGGGCGCATTTGTGAGCAATGCACCACACGAACCTTTTGCCGAGCCTTTCGAGATTTCGGCCGACACGGCCTATCGCCAAGCCTCGGTTGCCCCGATGTTTATCTCATCGACAGGCCGCTACATTTGGAGCAGTTGGCCCGTGGGTGTGCGCTTCGACGGCAAGGAGTTTGTCATCACCTCGACCGAGGGACAAATCAAAGCCCAAAAGGGCGGACGTACTCTGCGCGACGCCTATCTGGTGTGTCGCCACCGCAACTTCCCGCCACACCTCAACCCCGTGTCGGGCGAACTCTACTCGCTGCCACTGATTGAAACCAACCTCGAATTCGGATTTATGCAGTCGGCCGACGCAATTATCCAATACGCCCGCCGACTCAAAGATATAGGCATCACCGAGGGTATCGTGGTGCTGTCCGAAGGCTGGTCGCCACTCGACGGCTCGCTGGACTTCGACCGCAACTTCTATCCCGACCCCGCAGGCTTTGTGGCCCAACTCCACTCCCTCGGATTTAAGGTTATGCTGAGCATCACCCCCTATCGCACCGCCTCGGGTCGTGGCTATGTGGAGGCTATGCGCAAAGGTACTCTGTTGCGCGACCTGTCGGGAGCCCCCGTGTTTGTACAGAGCGATATGGGATTCTTTGCGGTGTGCGATGTCACCCGCAGCGAGTGCCGCGACGACATAGAGTCGAAACTCAAACGCCTGAGCGAACAATATGGCGTTGATGGTTTCCGTTTTGATTGTGAGCAGTTGAGCCACACACTCCGAGGACGCACCGCACTCGAACGCCCCTTCCTGGCAGCGTGGCACAGCCTGGGCGGAAGTTACGCTCTGGCAGAGTATATCCCCGGCGGCGCATCGCTCGAACGCTATGCCCCCTCACGAGTTACGGCCCACGACTGCGACCCCACCACCTACATCAACAATATGCTTACGGCAGGACTTATGGGTGTGTCGTCGGCCTACGCCGCAACCCCCGACATCGACATCGCCAAAGCCGACGACCTGACCAAACTGCGTACCCTGCAACAGGAGTTGATGATGCCCGTGGCGAGGGTTGGTTTTGCCCCGTGGCGCATCACCAACAAGACCTACTACCAGGAGTATATGCGCAACCTTTCGCTGCGCCTTGCAATGGGAGGCCACCTGCGACAAGTGGCCGACGAGGGAGTCAAGACCGCCGAACCAATGGCACGACATATGGAGTACCTGTTCCCGCGTAGCGGCTTTGCAGACTGCTCCAACCAATATATGCTGGGCGACAAGTACCTGATAGCCCCCGCCACCGAGGAGGCTCACCGTATGGTACGTCTTCCGCGCGGCGTGTGGACCGACACCGAGGGCAAACGCTACAAAGGCCCCGTGGTAATCAACGCCGACACCTCGGAGGGCAAACTGCTCTGCTTCGAACTGAACTAAAACTTAACCGCATAACACCGAAACACCATACCGATGGGAGCAATCATCACAACTCAACAACGCGAATTTTTCCTGCCTATGGCTGTCAATGCCGCCGTGCGCGCAGGAGCCGCAATCCTTGACGTCTATCCCGACAAGGCCAACTACCAAGTGGACTACAAAGCCGACCAATCACCCATTACACTGGCCGACCGCCGCGCCCACGACGTAATCAAAAGCCACCTGTCGCAAACCCGTATGCCTATCCTGAGCGAGGAGGGCCGCGAGATGCAATACTTCGAACGCAAGGGTTGGGACCTGTTCTGGATGGTGGACCCGCTGGACGGAACTCGTGAATTTATCAAAGGTAACAACGAGTTTACGGTCAATATCGCCCTCATCTCGGACAACCGCCCCGTGATGGGAATTATCTATGTTCCCTACTTCCATAAGTTGTACTTCACCGAGAAGGGTTTTGGCTCGTATGTCCGCGAGATAGCCCCCGATGCCGAGTGTATGCTCGACTATAAGGAGATTTATGAGGGCGCACGCGAACTCCCTCTGTGCAAGGAGCCTAACTCTCCGCTGCGTGTGGCTATCAGCCGTTCGCACAACAACGAGGCCACCTTTGAGCGTATCGAGCGTTTCCGCGAACTCTATCCCGATGCCGAACTTGTCGAGCAGGGCAGTTCGTATAAGTTCTGTCTGCTTGCCGAGGGCACCATCGACTACTACCCCCGCACCTCGAACACCTATGAGTGGGATACCGCCGCAGGCGAGATTATCCTGAGCGAGGCCGGCGGAGTGACCAAGGCCCTGCCCGATATGGAGAAGTTTGCCTACAACAAGGAGTCGCTGCTGAACCCGCACTTTGTGTGCCGCGGCCCCGCCATCAAAGACGTAGCCATTTAGGCCGAGCAGCAGGAGCAGGTAACGCAATTATGTGGCACGCACTAAGGGCCAAGAAGTCGCCGCGCGCAGTGCCGACAACCACCAAACGATTTAAAAGTGAGCAAAAGTTTTGGCGGGTCCAAAAAAAGCATTACCTTTGCCGGACATTGTAATTCAAACATACATATGTACGTAATTGTAGAGATAGCAGGTCAGCAATTTAAAGCTGAGAAAGGTCGCAAGCTCTATGTTCACCGTCTTAAAGAGGAAGTAGGTTCCTCGGTGAGCTTCGACAAAGTTCTGCTAACAGAGAACGACGGTCAGGTTAAGGTAGGCACACCTGTTGTAGAAGGGGCCTCGGTTAGTGCTAAGATTCTTAAACACCTCAAAGACGACAAAGTCCTGGTGTTCAAGAAGAAACGTAGAAAAGGGTATCAAACTTTGAACGGTCACCGTCAATATTTGACCCAGATTGTTATCGAAGACATTGTTGCTTAATTTAAAACCGTAGAAAGAAATGGCACACAAGAAAGGTGTAGGTAGTTCAAAGAACGGCCGTGAGTCGGAGAGCAAACGACTCGGAGTAAAACTTTTTGGAGGTCAGTTCGCTAAGGCTGGCAACATTATCGTTCGTCAGAGAGGTACTGTACACAACCCCGGCGAGAACGTGGGTATGGGTAAAGACCACACTCTGTTTGCACTGGTGGACGGAACTGTTGAGTTCGTCAAAAAAGCACCCGGCAAATCTTACGTTAAAGTAGTTCCCATCGCTGAGTAATTCGGCCGAGTGCGGAAACTATCTTTTGAAAGCACTGAATTAAGTGGCTGTCCCGTGTGGGGCAGCCACTTTTTTTGTGTAGGGCGGAGGGGGCACTTTGTGTGGGGGCGGCAAAGGGGCGCGACCACTTTGTGTGAGAGGCTTGGATATTATATTAATATTGTGTAACTTTGTAAAATGAAGGGCCGTCGGTGGCCGTCGTGTATAAAAGTTCTTTAATTATTAACAACCAACAGGAAAATCA
>JAFTYJ010000073.1 GCA_017464745.1 Rikenellaceae bacterium
AAACCGAAGGGAGGTTGTTGCAATCAGAGATTGTCGGGATTGATGGGCGATGTGGCGAAAATCTCTTTTCAGACACAATCGCACAGCAATCACGAATATTTGCATAGCAAACAACAACCGACCATAGACAAGTCTGCCGAGGCGCAACACGCTGAACGAGTGCCTTTATCCGCACAAAAAAAAGCGACTGCCAAATACAGTCGCTCGTGCGGATAAAGGGACTCGAACCCCCACGCCTCTCGGCATCAGATCCTAAGTCTGACGTGGCTACCAATTACACCATATCCGCGTTGTTTGGTGGCGCAAAGATACGCCATTTAATCGAATTACCAAAATACGGCACGCCTTTTTGACCTCCGCGAGTGATTTACAACGTTGTGCGATAGTAGCGCAGGCGTTTTGAGAGTGCTTTTTCGCGGCCGCCACATAATCGGTCGAGCAGTGCGTGAAACTCGGCAGAGTGGTTTTTGTGAACCGTGTGACACAATTCGTGCAACACCACCATCTCGACCAAATCGTCGGGGAGAAGCATCAAATAGAGCGAGAAGTTCAGATGATTGACCGCCGAACAACTACCCCATTTGCTGCGAATATTCTTGATGGTAAGTCCATTGTAGCGTAATCCGTGTTGTTGCGCAAGTCGCTCCGTCATTGCGGGCACTACCGTTTGAGCCTCATCGCGAAGAGTTTCAATCAGCGCAGTACGGATAACCTCTTGCCCCTGTGCCGAATCTACTTCAATACCACTCTTCAAACTCACTACGACAAATTCTTCGCTAATCTTCCAGCCGTTTTTCGTAGCGTTGTACACCACTCGCAACGTGTGATTTCGAGTGCGATAACCCTCGCTGATGTGTGGCTTCTGGTCGGCTTGTTGTGCACGTTTGCGTGCCGCCATAATCCACTCCGCTTTCTGCTCGACAAAGGCCAGCGCTGTACGTCGCAACACATACCACGGATAGGTTACCGTAATGCGTCCTCCGCGCCCCACACTAACGGAGATACGCCTGCAACCCGCGCGGCGCTGCAAGCGTATCACTCCTAATTGTTTGTGGTTGTATTCCGAAGCCATAGGGCCGTGGTTTAGTGTGACAGGTCGTACTCGGCCTTCTCAACGCGCTCAAAACCGAACTCGCCCACAACACCCTGCATCAACTCGGCAATGCGGTCGTTACACAGATTGCCGATGCTGCCCTCGTGAGTATGGTTGATTGTCTCGGGAACTTCGAATTGGCCGTGCTCGATGTTGAGTCCCACGGTTTTGTAGGCCTCGCGGAAGGGGGTACCTTCCAATACCATATTATTCACGACCTCTACACTGAACATATATTTGTATTTCTCTTGGGAGGTGATATTCTCCACTACCGAGATGTTCTCCAACATCATCTTGGCCATCGACATCACATCGCGAATATCGGCCAATGCGGGGAACAGCACCTCTTTCATCAGTTGCAGGTCGCGGTGATAACCCGTGGGTAGGTTGGTGGTCAGCATAGTGATTTGGTTGGGCAGAGCCTGCAACAGATTACACTTGCCGCGAATGATTTCCCACACGTCGGGATTTTTCTTGTGGGGCATAATGCTCGAACCTGTTGTCAGTTCGGGCGGGTAACTGATGAACGCAAAGTTTTGGTTGAGGAACAACGTGTTGTCCATTGCGAACTTGCCGATTGTTGCGGCGTAGGCAGCGATTGCTTGGGCCACCACACGCTCGGTTTTACCACGTCCCATTTGGGCATATACCACGTTGTAGTCCATCGAGTCGAAACCGAGCAAATCGGTTGTCATCGTGCGGTTGAGCGGGAACGACGAGCCGTAGCCGGCTGCCGAGCCGAGCGGGTTGCGGTTGCAGATGCGATAGGCCGCCAGAGCCATTTGGGTGTCGTCCACCAAACTCTCGGCGTAGGCTCCAAACCACAGACCGAACGACGAGGGCATAGCCACCTGCAAGTGGGTGTAACCGGGCATCAACACGTTTTTGTGCTTCTCCGACAACGCTTGCAGGGTGTCGAAAAGTTCCTTCGCAGCCTCGACGATTTCGAAAATCTCACGTCGCAGGAATATGCGCAAATCCACCAACACTTGGTCGTTGCGACTGCGTCCGCTGTGAATCTTTTTGCCCGCTTGACCGATACGCTCGGTGAGCAGGAACTCCACTTGCGAGTGAACATCCTCCACGCCGTCCTCAATGCGGAACTCACCACGCTCCACCTCAGCGAAAATCTGTTTGAGTTCGCGTTGTACGCACTCCAAGTCGTCGCTCGACATCAGTCCGATGCTCTCCAACATTCGGGTGTGTGCCAGCGAGCCGAGTACATCGGCGCGTGCCAGCAGTACATCCAATTCGCGGTCTTTGCCTACTGTGAAGCGTTCAACCGTTCGATTGACGTTAGTATCTTTTTGCCACAATTGTTTCATAATTTCTTTCAACTATTTAATCACTTTGGTCAGTATTTCGATATAGGTTTCGATGCCGTGGGCGATTTCGTCCAAGACAATGTATTCGTCGGCGCTGTGTGAGCGTGCGCTGTCGCCAATACCCATTTTGAGCGACGGCACACTGAGCAACATCTGGTCCGAACTTGTGGGCGAGCCGAAGGTCGTCAATCCCAACGACAATCCCGCTTGTACCACGGGATGCGAGGGCGATATGTACGATGGTTTCAGACGGAGCGAACGTGGTACAACATCGCAACTAACTCTCTGGCGAAGATGCTCCACAACCTGCTCGTTGGTGTAGCGGTCGGTGACCCTCACATCCACCACAAAACGACACTCGGCAGGCACTACATTGTGTTGTGTTCCGGCCTCGATTTGTGTCACGCTCATCTTAATGTGTCCGAATAGTTCGCTCACCTCGGGAAACTCGTAGGTGCGAAACCACTCAATGTCTTTCATTGCGCGATATATGGCGTTGTCGCCCTCTGCTCTTGCCGCGTGTCCGGCCTTGCCGTGAGCCGTGCAGTCAAGTACCAACAATCCGCGCTCGGCAATGGCCATCTGCATTTGGGTGGGTTCGCCAACCAACGCCCACTCCATGGGACCGATTTTGTCCAAAATAGACTCAATGCCTTCGCGTCCCGATACCTCCTCTTCGGCGGTAATAGCCACACAAATGTTGTATTTCAAATCCGTGTCGGCATATAGGTGCATAAACGTCACCAAAAGTCCCACGGCACTTGCGCCTGCGTCGTTGCTTCCCAAGCCATATAGTCGGCCATCCTCGATGGTAGGTGCGAATGGGTCGCGGGTATATGCCGCATTGGGTTTTACGGTGTCGTGATGCGAGTTGAGCAGAATAGTGGGTTTCGACTCGTCGTAGTGCAGGTTGTAGGCCCACACATTGTTTTTGTGACGATGCGCCGTCACTCCGCGAGCCTCCAACCACTGCTCAATCAGCGTGGCGGTATCACCCTCCGAGCGACTTATGGACGGTGTTGCAATCAACCGTTGCAACAACTCCACCGCATTGTCGTATAGCGTTTGATATTTCATTACTTTTTACAGATTCGCTGACGTTGTACCTCAAACAGAATCACCGCAGCCGCAGCACTCACATTGAGCGACTCGATGCGACCCTTCATTGGGATTGCCACTTGGCAGTCGCACATTTTGAGCACCTCTTTCGAGATTCCAGTATCCTCGCTACCCATAACCACTACGGTGGGGCGGGTCAGGTCGGCATCATAAACGGTCTGCTCGGCCTTTTCGGTGGCGGCGGCAATTTGATAACCCTCGGCTTGGAGTGCTTTGAGTGTGTTGCGGATGCTGCCCACACGAGCCACGGGGATGATGTTGAGCGCACCTGCTGACGACTTGATAGCCTCGGCGTTCACGGGTGCCGACGATTTGAGCGATGTCACAAGTCCGTGTGCTCCCACGCACTCGGCACTACGGGCAATGGCTCCGAAATTACGCACGTCGGTAATGCTGTCCAACAACACAATGAGTCCCGCCTCACCCTCGGGAACACCCGACAGAATCTCCTCCAAGTCGGCATACACGATGGGCGACACGGTGGCAACAACTCCCTGGTGGTTGAGTCGTGTCATACGGTTGAGTTTCTCGACAGGTACCTCCTGAACGTGTACCTTTTGGGCTTTGCATACGGCTTTGAGTTCCGACAGCAGTTGTCCGTCGGCCCCCTTGCGTACATACACTTTTTCGATTTGGCGGCCCGATTCGATTGCTTCAATCACGGGGCGAATGCCGAATACGATGTTATCCATATCAATCAGTTACAATTTCCAATTCGTAGTTAAGTTTCTCCCACTCGTGCATTTGGTGGTCGAGTTGCTGTTTGAGCGCGTTGTATGTATCAAATAGTTTGGGGTCGCTGATGTCCAGCCCGTGTGCCGCAGGGTCAGCCAACTTGGCATCCCACTCGGCAATCTCACCTTCCAAACGTTCGATGTCGCTCTCCACCCGTGTGATGGCGTTTTTGATACGACGTACCTCCTTCTCGTTCTCCTTGCGTTGCAGATACTCCTCCTTGCCACGCGAGGGTGCAGCGACCTCCGTTGCCACCTCTTTTTGTCGAATTTCGACCTCGCGCAACGACTCCAACTGACGCTTTTCGAGAAAGTAGTAGATACCGCCCAAATACTCCTTGACCGCTCCGTCGCGGAACTCATATACCTTGTCCACCACGCCGTCCAGGAAGTCACGGTCGTGCGACACGAGTATCAGCGTGCCGTCGTACTTCTGCAATGCGTTTTTGAGTATGTCTTTCGAGCGCATATCCATATGGTTGGTCGGCTCGTCGAGTACCAGCAGGTTGCGAGGCTCCAACATCATACGGGCCATAGCCAAGCGCGAACGCTCGCCACCCGACAGCACCTTGACCTTCTTGTCGATGTCCTCGCCGTGGAACAGAAAGGCTCCGAGAATATCTCTGAGTCGCGTGCGAATGTCACCCACAGCCACCTTGTCCAACGTGTCGAATACCGTGAATTCGCCGTTCATCAAATCGTCTTGGTTTTGGGCGTAGTATCCCACATTGACATTTGCGCCCAAGCGGATAGAACCCTCCGTCACCTCGCTCTCGCCGATAATCATACGCGCAAGAGTCGTCTTACCCTCGCCGTTGCGACCCACAAAAGCGATTTTTTCGCCACGCTCAATGGTTATGTTTGCTCCGCTGAACACTCGGTGCGAACCAAAACATTTGCCCACCTCCTTAATTTCGGCCACAATCTGACCCGAACGTGGGGCGGGAGGGAACTTGATGTTGAGTGCACCTGTATCTTCGTCGTCAATCTCAATGCGTTCGATTTTCTCCAACTGCTTGATACGCGACTGCACTTGATTCGATTTGGTGGGTTTGTATCGGAAACGCTCGATGAACTCCTCGCTCTTCTCAATCATTCGCTGTTGGTTGGCAAAGGCGGCCTTTTGTTGCTCTCTGCGCTCGGCTCGGAGTTGCACAAAGTGACTATACGGCACCTTGTAGTCATATACTCGTCCGCACGACAGTTCGATGGTGCGAGTGGTCACATTATCCAAAAATGCACGGTCGTGCGAAATCAGCAACACCGCACCCGAATACTCTTTCAGATAACTCTCCAACCACTGAATACTCTCGATGTCGAGGTGGTTGGTAGGCTCGTCCAACAACAAAATCGAAGGTTTGCTGAGTAGCAGTTTTGCCAGTTCGATACGCATCCTCCAACCGCCACTGAACGTGCTTGTAGGCTTGTCGAACTCCTCGCGGCGGAAACCCAAACCCAACAACGTGCGTTCAATATCGGCATCACGGCTGGCACCACCCAACAAGTGATAACGGTCGGTGGCATCATTGAGTCGGTGCAACATACGTTCGTAGTCGTCGCTCTCGTAGTCGGTGCGCACTGCGAGTTGTTCGTTGATTTGTGCAATCTCGGCTTCGAGTGCCAACACCTCGGCAAACGCCTTGGCCGTTTCGTCCACCAACGATGTAGTGTCGGTCACGCGCATCTGTTGCGGCAGGTAGCCCACGCTGCAATCCTCAAACACCGTAACTTTACCTTCGGAGGCTTGTTGTTCCCCCGTGATGAGTTTGAGTATGGTAGTTTTTCCTGCGCCGTTTTTGCCCACGAGTCCGACCCTGTCTTTGGGGTTAATCAGAAACGACACCCCGCTGAACAGTTCCGTACCCGAGAAACTGACGGTCACATTGTCTAATGAAACCATCTTACGGTCGGTTATGCGTTAAGTATTTTGAGAATCTCGGCCTCGGGGTCGGGGGCACCAAACACGGCACTTCCCGCAACCAGCGCATCACAGCCAGCCTCATAGAGCATACCTGCATTGGCTGCCGATACACCACCGTCGATTTCGATTGTTACATCAAGTCCGCGGCTGTCGATAGCCTGACGTAGATATTTAACTTTGTCCACCGAGCCGGGCATAAAACTTTGACCTCCGAATCCGGGCTCGACGCTCATTACCAACACAAGGTCGATTTTGTCCAACCACTCGTCGAGAACTTCGGCCGGGGTTCCGGGTTTAATCGACACACCCACCTTGGCTCCACTTTGGCGAATCAGGTCGATAGTGCCTTGAATATCTTTGGTAGCCTCAATGTGGAAGGTCACCAGATGTGCGCCCGCTTTGGCAAAACGCTCAACATATTTTTCGGGATCGACAATCATCAGGTGAACGTCACAGAACTTGTCGGAAGCAGCTTTGATTGCTTTGAGTACGGGGAATCCGAACGAGATGTTGGGCACAAACACACCATCCATAACGTCGATGTGAATCCATTGAGCCGCACTGCGGTCAATCATCTTGGTATCATCTGCCAGGTGACCGAAATCGGCCGACAGCATCGAGGGGGCAAGAATTCTGTTTTTCATAACAAAGAGTTTATTTAAACACAAAGGTACTACTTTTCTGTGAATTTTGTGTGGGTTGTTACTTTTTTGTTTGTATCTTTGGGTGGCGAAAACTTTTTAAGCATCTGTTTTATGGAATCGATATACATTTCTGTTGCTG
>JAFTYJ010000074.1 GCA_017464745.1 Rikenellaceae bacterium
CACGGGCAAGTTGTGCAAGGCGTGTGATAGGCTGCTCAACCTCTTTGCCGGCGGTCATAATCATATCACAGAACTCATCAATCACCAAAATGATATAGGGTAGATAACGGTGACCTTTGCGGGGGTTGAGTCGTCGTTCGGTAAACTTTTTGTTATACTCCGAAACCTTCTTAACCTGGGCCGAGCGCAGCAATTCATAACGCGCTTCCATCTCGGTAATCAGCGAATTGAGTGTGTAGATAACCTTTTGGGTGTCGGTCATAATAGCCTCGTCTTCGCTCTCCATCTTGGCAAGGAAGTGTTTTTCGAGTTTGGCGTACATCGAAAGTTCGACCTTTTTGGGGTCCACCATCACAAACTTCAACTCCGCAGGATGCTTCTTGTAGAGTAGTGACGATATGATAACGTTCAGTCCCACACTCTTACCCTGTCCGGTGGCACCGGCAACCAACAGGTGAGGTAACTTGGCCAAATCTACAACCACGGTTTCGTTCTGGATGTTTTTACCCAAAGCAATGGGCAGTTCGGCAGTGCTCTCTTGGAAACGCAACGATTTGACAACCGAATACATTGATACGGTTTGGCGCTCTTTGTTAGGCACCTCAATACCGATAGTTCCTTTGCCGGGCATAGGGGCAATGATACGGATTCCCATTGCTTTAAGGCTCAGGGCGATATCCTGTTCCAGACCTTTGATTCGTGCAATCTTGACACCTGCGGCGGGTACAATCTCATACAGAGTAATGGTAGGGCCGATGGTGGCTTTGATTTTGTCGATTTTGATACCGAAGGTGCGCAGGGTTTGAACAATCTGTTCTTTGTTCTCTTTCAACTCGGTTTCGGTAACTTGTACCTCAGAATCGCGGTCAAGCAGGATTCCCTCAATAGCGGGTTTGCGATACGACGACAACTCTTTGAGCGGGTCATAGAGTTCGATATCGTCAATATCCTCGGCTTCGGGGTCTTCATACGAGGCTTTTTCTACATCGTCGCCATCTACAACACCTCCTGCTCCAAGTACCATGGTTTCAGTTTCGATGCACTCTTCTTCGGCCATTTCGGTAACTTCAAAGTCGTGCTCCTCCTTGGTGATGTCGGACTCAATCTGCTCTTCGGTGGGGATTGTAACCTCAAAGTCATTAAAAGGTACTTGATTTTCGACAAAGTCTTGGTCGTCAACGGCTACAAAGCCTTCTTCATCCATCTCTTCTTCCTTTTCTTCGGAATCCTCTTGCTCGTCATCTTCGTCCTCAATGGCTTCGGCGTCGTGGTTGGGACGGTGCATAATTTTGTCGGTCACTTGGCGACCGGTATCCACAACTCCCCTGCCCCAATTGTCAAGTTTGTCAATGGTTTTATTGCTGATATATACAGCCAACAGTATCCAACCGCACAACAATAGCAGGATAATGCCAGGGATACCCAACAAATCCAATAGCCATTCTGCACTGAAAGTACCCAATACACCTCCGAGACCACATCCGAAAGCGCCATTTTTGCCGGCAATGGCACCTATGGTAATCGAACCCAAAATCATTACCAGCAATGATATGCGTGCCGCTCTCTCCAAACGAGCCGGCAGGCGACGCATAATACGTAACGCAGCAAAGATAATCGCTACGGGTGCAACCACTCCAAATACACCAAAACCCTTGCCAACCAACAAATTGCCAAGCCAAGCCGACAGACTTCCACCAACTACATTGCTATCCGAGGGCAGGAAATCACCATATTGGATGAAGGTTTGATTAGCCTTCCATGTAAACATATAGGCGATGGTGCTATATGCCAAATAGAGGCCTACAAACAACACTATTACTCCCACTACCCAGCGTTGTTGGTCAGTGAGGGTAAAGCGTAGTTTGAATTCTCGTTTTTTCTTTTTGGATGTATCTTGTTTGGCCATAATGTTTGTTATTCAATCAGCAATTAATCAGGCTTTTATAGTTGCTACTTAATCAATTTGTTTGGCAAATTGTATGATTCTCGACACATACTCCTCATCGGCGGCCGAGATAAATTGGTAGGTTGCGGTGTGGGTTGCATCGCATTGCAGGTCGTATTGTCCAAGCAGTTGTTCGACTCTGGCTGCGATAGCGGGTGATGGATCAATAATATTAACCTTGCGGTTACCAACAACCTTACGTATTGTGTTTTTCAAAAATGGATAGTGTGTACATCCCAAAACAATTTGGTCCACACCTTTTTGGAGCATCGGCTCCACAACTCGGCTTACCACGTTTATCGCTTCGTCCGAGTCACTCATACCACTCTCCACCAACTCTACAAAGCCTTCTCCTTCACTCTGCACAATTTCGACTCCTGTGGCATAGCATGCCGAGGTGTGTAGATAGAGTTCGCTTTCGAGTGAGCGTTGTGTGGCAAGAATTCCTATAACTCCCGTGCGTGTTGCCAGAGCCGCAGGTTTCACGGCCGGTTCCATACCCACAATGGGAATTGTGTAACGATTTCGCAGGGTACGGATAGCCGCACCGGTTGCCGTGTTACACGCCACGACAACCAGTTTGGCACCCATATTAAGCAGACTTTCAACCGCTTCGATGGCATACTCGGTAATCTTCTCGGCCGACTTACGTCCATAGGGACAATGCTTGCCGTCGCCATAATATATGAGCGATTCGGCAGGCAATCGTCGTCGAATTTCGGCCCAGACGCTCAATCCGCCCAGGCCTGAATCGAATATACCAATCGGAGAGTTGTTCATTGCTCTCTACTCTATTTTGCGTTCTTTTCAATCCACTTGCGGGCGTTCACAAAGGCCTCAATCCACGGAGTAACCTCGTCTGTCGAGCGATTCTCGGGATAGTATGCCCAGTTCCACGGTTTGCAAGCGCGCTCCAAGTGAGGCATCATTGCCAGGTGGCGACCATCGGCCGAGCAGATGCCTGCGGTGTCGAATTGGCTGCCGTTGGGGTTGGCGGGATAGCCGTGGTAGGTGTATTTGAGTGCAATGTTGTACTTCTCCTCGTCATAGGGGAACGAGAATTTACCCTCGCCGTGAGCAATCCAAACACCGAGGTTCGAACCCGACAACGAACCGAGCATTACCGAGTTGCTGGGCTCAACGCTTACACCCACAAAGCCCGACTCGAACTTGTGGCTGTCATTGTGCAACATCTTGGGTTTCAGCGCATCGGTCGGAGTAATCAGGCCCAACTCAATCATCAGTTGGCAGCCGTTACATACACCAAGCGACAGGGTGTCGGGACGTGCATAGAAGTTGTCCAAAGCAGCCTTTGCCTTCTCGTTGAACAGGAACGAACCTGCCCAACCTTTGGCCGAACCCAGAACGTCCGAGTTCGAGAATCCACCCACAAACACAATCATATTGACATCCTCCAAAGTCTCGCGGCCTGCAATCAGGTCGGTCATCTGAACGTCTTTAACATCCAAACCTGCAAGGTACATACACCAAGCCATCTCGCGGTCACCATTCACACCCTTCTCACGGATGATAGCGGCTTTCACACCACTTGCAACACGGCGTTTGGGGTCGATACCCGAGCCGGCATAAGTTCCGTCAAAGCCCTCGGGGAATTTATAAGTGAGCGGTTGCGATTTGTAGTTGGCAAAACGCTCGGCAGCCTTCTCTTTGCCGCTTTGGCGACGGTCGAGCAGGTACGAGGTCTTGAACCACTCGTCACGCAACGAGTCAACGAGCAGTTCGAACTCTACGCCCGATGCTGCAACATTGAATTTGCGGTCCAGAGTCACTTGGCCAATCACTTGTGCATCAACGCCCATAGCGGCGAGTTCTTGTTTGATGCAGTCGCCACAAGCAACTTGCAGCACCAGTGAGGGGCGCTCGCTGAACAGCACCTTCACTATATCGCTCTCGCCCAAGCAATCGAGCGACAAGTTCATACCGGTTTTATTGTTGGTGAAGCACATCTCCAACAGAGCGGTAACCAGACCACCTGCCGAAACATCGTGACCAGCCATAACCTTACCCTCTGCAACGAGTTTTTGTACAGCCTCGAATGCGGTTGCAAAGTATTTTGCATCGTTCACGGTTGGAGCATCAGCACCCACAGCGCCTGTCATCTGAGCAAAACTGCTACCACCCAGCGCGAATGCACTGCGGCTCATATCTACATAAACCAAGTCCGAGGTTTGTTGTTTGAGGGCGGCTTTTACACACTTCTTGATGTCCGAAACCTCGCCTGCGGCGGTGATAATCACGGTACCGGGAGCAATCACGCTTTCGCCGTCTTTGTACTTTTGGGTCATCGACAGTGAGTCTTTACCTGTGGGGATGTTGATGCCGAGTTCCAGAGCAAACTTCTCGGCACCTGCCACGGCTTTGTACAGACGTGCGTCCTCACCCTCGTTCTTACAAGGCCACATCCAGTTGGCACTGAGCGATACACCTTTCAGTCCGTGTTCCATAGGTGCCAACACGATATTGGTCAGCGACTCGGCGATACTCAGAACCGAACCTCCATCGGGCGAAATCATAGCCGACACGGGTGCGTGACCAATCGAAGTCGCAATACCCTTCTCGCCTTGATAGTCCAAAGCCACGGCTGCGTAGTCGTTAATCGGCACTTGAATTTCACCTGCGGTTTGTTGAACGGCAATCTTGCCGGTTACCGAACGGTCAACCTTGTTGGTCAGCCAATCCTTACAAGCCACACTCTCCATACGCAGGATGTCGCTCACGTACTCTACCACTTGGCCCTTGTCGTATGCAACATCGGCATACGAAGTTTCAACGGTATTGTCCTCAATAATAGTTTGGGGAGTTTTACCAAACATATCCTCCAATTGCAGGTCGATGGGCTTTTGTCCGTCGGCTTGTTTGAAGGTAAATTGCATATCGCCGGTAGTCTCGCCCACAACGTACATCGGAGCACGCTCACGCTCGGCGATACGGCGGATGTAATCCACATATTTCTCTTTAACTACCAGACCCATACGCTCTTGCGACTCGTTACCGATAATCTCGCGTGCCGACAGAGTTTGGTCGCCAATAGGGAGTTTGTCCATTTCGATGGTACCACCCGTAGCCTCAACCAATTCGCTAAGGCAGTTCAAGTGGCCGCCTGCGCCGTGGTCGTGAATCGAGATAATGGGGTTTTCCTCGGCTTCACTCACCGCACGAATTGCATTATACACACGTTTTTGCATCTCGGGGTTCGAACGTTGCACGGCGTTCAACTCAATCTCGCCGGCATATTCACCCGTAGCCACGCTCGACACTGCGCCACCACCCATACCGATACGGTAGTTGTCACCGCCGAGCAACACAATCTTATCACCTGCTTCGGGCTCATCTTTGAGGCTATCCTCCTTACGGCCATAGCCCACACCACCGGCCATCATAATAACCTTATCGTAGCCGAAAGTTTTGTCGTTCTCCTTGTGCTCGAAGGTGAGCAACGAACCGCAAATCAGAGGTTGGCCGAATTTGTTACCAAAGTCGCTGGCACCATTCGAAGCCTTGATGAGAATATCCTCGGGAGTTTGGTATAACCATTTACGCTCGTCTACGCGATTCTCCCACTCACGCTCCTCGTCAATACGGGGATACGAAGTCATATACACTGCGGTACCTGCGATGGGGAATGCGCCCTTACCACCAGCAATACGGTCACGAATCTCGCCACCGGTACCGGTGACTGCGCCGTTGAACGGCTCAACAGTTGTGGGGAAGTTGTGAGTCTCGGCCTTAATCGAAATCACACTCTCAAAATCCTTAACCTCAAACCAATCGGGTTTATCACCGCTTTTGGGCGCAAATTGCTCGACGGTCGAACCTTGCAGGAATGCGCAGTTATCTTTGTAAGCCGAGGTTACATAGTTGGGGTTTTGTTTGGTGGTGTTTTTAATCATACCGAACAGCGAGTTCTCTTTCTCCTGGCCGTCGATGATAAACTTACCGCCGAAGATTTTGTGACGGCAGTGTTCCGAGTTTACTTGCGAGAAACCAAATACCTCGCTATCGGTCAGACCACGGCCCAACTTGGCAGCCACGCTCTTCAAATAATCAATCTCGGTGGGGCTGAGTGCCAAACCCTCTTGGCGGTTATAAGCCTCCAAGTCGTCGATAAACACGATAGGTTCGGGTTTGATGTCGGTTTTGAAGAGTTCGTCATTCAATACGGTGTAGTGGCGATTCAACATAGGGTCGAATTTAGCCTCGTCGGTTTCGGGGATATACTCCTCGATGCGGCTTACGCCTTCGATACCCATATTTTGGGTAATCTCAACGGCGTTGGTACTCCACGGAGTAATCATCTCCTTACGGGGACCGATGAATTTACCCTCCATACGGTCGCCTTCTACTCGTTTAGCACCGTCCAACAACCATTCGAGTTTGATGTTATCGTCGCTCGAAAGCGGGTGGTTGCACTCTACGGCATAAATAACTGTCTGTTTGTCAAATAAGAATATCATAATAGTTACTTGTTAGATTTCTCGTATTCGGTTATGTGTAGTTTAATTAGTTCTATAATTTGTTCATCGCTTTTGGTTGTGCAATCAATCGTCAATGAGGCTTGGGAGTACATTGGCTCACGGCCCGGCAGATTTTGATTGATATATGCCAATAGTTGTTCGTCGTTCATACCTCTGATTGCAGGTCGTTTCCAACGTCCGTGTTCGCTGATACGTCCGACAATGTTCTCGGGTGCTCGTTTGAGATATACGGTGGGGCCGATTTTGTTCATCAACTCCATATTATCTCCCTTGCAGGGCAATCCCCCACCCGTCGAAATCACAATGTCGTTAGGGTAATCGGCCAACCATTCCAAAACCATTCGCTCACGGCGGCGAAACCAGGGCTCGCTTTTCTCGGCAAAAATTTCAGCCACGGTCATTCCGACTGCCTGCTCGATAACCTTGTCGGTATCCAGCAGTTCGAAACCCAATTCGGGGGCGAGTTTGCGACCAAGTTTACTCTTGCCGCAACCCATATATCCAATCAGAAACAATCTCATTGTCTAAAACAAATTTAATTGTTCGGTCGGGGGATTCAGACTCTCATCCATAGGTTCCGCTCCCGGTATGACGATTTCGAATTCCACATCGTTGTCGTCGTGAATGGGCGAGGTGCTTACCTCTTCAAGTGTCGGCTTGTCGACCTCGTCATTCTCCTCGGTTTGGGGTTGTTCGGCTGCGGGTTTGACACCTTTTTGCAGTTCGATGCTTGCTGTTTCAAAGGTGGTGAGTCGTTTTCCTTTGGCGCGGTGACTCTTGATACCTACAAACTCCTCAGGGTCGATAATCTCCTCGGGACGAGTTGCATTGGCTCCGCCGAATACCAACTTGATGAGTGAGCGCGAGTCGCACGCAATATGTTTCAGTACGCAATCATCTTCGATGTATTGTTGCATATTCTCGCTCACTTCGGGTTGGAAGCGTTTGAGATAGAAGTACTGCTGGGTGTGGTCGAAATAGACTGCGTCCACCACAATCGAACCATCGTATTTCATAACCTTTACAGTGTCTTCGGGGAAGTGGTGACCCAGGTCGAAGTCTGTAACGTAGTATTTGGACGATGTGATGACAAGCAGTTTGTCGCCTCCCTTAAATTCGCCCAGAGTGCGGCCGTGACCCTCGTTGTTGAGTCGGCGAATCTCCTCGTCATACCAAATTTGTTCGCCACTAAGCGTACTTGTACTCTTTTGTTTGAGCACAATCTTGCTGATGCCGTAGCGCGAGAACAGGTTGCCCTGACTTTGGCGACCCTTAATGGCAACGGTTGCAAAGTCGAGCTCGGTAATAGGTTTTTTAAGACGTGGACGCGGGCGGAAATATACTTTCAGCACCTCGGCCTCGCCATTATGATTGACGCTCATATATATAATCTCGCTACCGGGAGTACCTTTGGTGAGGTTATATACTTTGTCACGTGTGATGCTTGTGATGGCACAACGTTTCATCATAATCGGACCATTCTTGCCATCTCTATATAATATATTATATATGGTACGCTCATCGCCGCGTTTGAACACTCCGATGTAGTGAATATTCTTAGCAAAGAAATCTTTCTCTTGAACTTTGCGGATGGTGTACTCTCCATTCTTGCAGATAGTAATCACATCGTCGATATCAGAGCAATCGCATACCAATTCGGCATCTTTCATACTCTTGCCGATACCAAAGAATCCTTCGGCCCTATCTACATACAGTTTGGCATTATTGACTGCTACCTTAACCGCATCAATCGAATCAAACGAACGGATTTCGGTGCGACGTTCGCGTCCTTTGCCGTATTTCTCTTTGATATGGGTGTAGTAGTTGATTGTATAATCAACGATATGCTCAATGTTGTGGCGTACTTGTTTCTCCTCTGCCTCAATAGCGCGAATTTGGTCGTCTGCTTTGTCGGCATTGTAGCGCGAGATGCGGATGAAGGGCAATTCAGTAAGGCGTACAATATCCTCTTCCGATACGGCACGACGCAACAACTTTTTGAATGGTTCCAGACCCTCGTCCACAGCCGAATAAGCCGCCTCTTTGGTTTTGCAACCCTCAATACGTTGGTATATCTTGTTTTGGATAAAAATACGTTCCAAACTTGTCATATGCCAAGCATCGGCCAACTCATCCAAACGGATTTCGAGTTCGCGGCGCAACAGACCTTTGGTGTGTTCGGCGCTATAACGCAAAATCTCGCTCACACCCATAAAGTGGGGCTTATCCTCGTAGATTACGCACGAGTTGGGTGAAATCGAAACCTCGCAATCGGTGAATGCGTACAGTGCGTCAATGGTCTTGTCGCTCGATTCGTCGTTGCTTACCTGAACGATAATTTCGACTGTTGCGGCGGTATTGTCGTCCACCTTCTTGATTTTAATTTTCCCCTTCTCGAAGGCTTTCTTGATAGATGCAATGATACTACCCGAAGTCGTACCATAGGGAATTTCGGTAATCGAGAGTGTACGTTTGTCAATCTTCGAAATCTTGGCACGTACCTTCACAGCACCACCTCGCAGACCATCGTTATATTTCGATACATCCACATAACCTCCTGTCGGGAAATCGGGATAGAGTTCGAAATCCTCGCCACGCAGGTAGGCAATGCTTGCATCCAACAATTCGTTGAAGTTGTGTGGCAGAATCTTCGAGGCCAAGCCTACGGCAATACCCTCGGCGCCTTGTGCCAACACCAGCGGGAACTTCACGGGCAGGGTTACGGGCTCCTCGTTACGGCCGTCATACGACATCATCCACGCCGTAGTTTTGGGGTTGAACACAACCTCCAATGCAAACTGCGACAGACGAGCCTCGATATAACGAGGTGCAGCCGCATCGTCACCCGTCAGGATGTTACCCCAGTTACCTTGACACTCCACCAACAGGTCTTTCTGACCGAGTTGTACCAGCGCATCACCAATCGAAGCGTCGCCGTGGGGGTGGAACTGCATAGTGTGACCTACAATGTTTGCCACTTTATTAAAGCGACCATCATCCAGTCTGCGCATCGAGTGCATAATGCGTCGTTGCACGGGTTTGAATCCATCTTCCAAGTGGGGCACGGCACGTTCCAAAATTACATACGACGCATAGTCGAGCCACCAATTCTTGAATTGGCCTGCCAGCATGGTCGTATGACCACCATCATTGGTAAAGCGGTCGTATTTCGACGATTTGCGAACCTCTGTCGTGGCGTTTTCGGCCGCTTGGTTTGTCATTTCGCTATTTTGTATCTCTTTGTCCATAACTCCTCCTTAAATCAAATCTTCAACATAGTCGGCCTCAACC
>JAFTYJ010000075.1 GCA_017464745.1 Rikenellaceae bacterium
AGTGTTTGGGCATTCTCAAACAAACTGCTACCTGTTTGATTGAGACGATAATTTGGACTTTTCTTCATATTTGGCATTATTTTGTACAAAGATACGAATTAATTCCCTGAGTAGCAATAGTTTAATTTATAGAAGTTGTCTAAAAACTGTTTGTTTGTCGATTGTTTGAGTAGGCAAAGTTATCAAAAAAAACGAGAATCTCGGCAAAATATTGTCGAAACATTCGGCGCGACGTTGCGGATGCAGATAGTTTTTTGTACATTTGCGCTCATTAAAAGTATATTAAAGCAGATTCTATTATGGAACTCACACAAATTACAGCAATATCGCCCGTTGACGGACGTTACCGCAGTGGCTCGGAGCCGCTCGACAACTACTACTCGGAGTATGCACTCATCCGTTTCCGTATCTTGGTTGAGGTTGAGTACTTTATCGCTCTGTGCAAACTGCCCCTGCCCCAATTGGCTTCGGCTGCCGACGAGAAGAACTACGAGGCTCTGCGTGGCCTGTATCGCAACTTTACCGTTGAGGACGCCCTGCGTGTCAAACAAATCGAAAGCCGCACCAATCACGACGTGAAAGCGGTGGAATACCTTATTAAAGAAAAACTCGACGGACTCGGCCTGAGCGACGTTAAGGAGTTTGTTCACTTTGGCCTGACTTCGCACGATATCAACAATACCGCAATTCCTTATTCGATTCGCTTGGCTTTGGACGAGGTGTTCTATCCGTCGATTGAGGAACTCGTTGCAACTCTTCGCGGTCTGGCCGAGGAGTGGAGCGACATCTCGATGTTGGCCCGTACCCACGGACAACCTGCATCGCCCACCCGCCTGGGTAAGGAGATTATGGTGTTCGTTGAGCGCCTCGAAACCCAACTCGCTTCGCTGCGTGCAGTACCCGTGCCTGCCAAATTTGGTGGTGCAACCGGTAACTTCAATGCCCACAGTGTGGCTTACCCCGCAATTAATTGGGTTGAGTTTGCCAACAAATTTGTGGGCGAGACTCTGGGTCTGAAACGCTCGCAACACACTACCCAAATCGAACACTACGACGGCTTGGCAGCAATCTTCGATGCTACCAAACGTATCAATACTATCCTTATCGACCTGTGCCGCGACATCTGGACCTATGTGTCGATGGAGTATTTCAAACAACGCAACAAAGAGGGTGAGGTAGGCTCGTCGGCTATGCCCCACAAGGTTAATCCCATCGACTTCGAGAACGCCGAGGGTAACCTGGGTATCGCCAATGCAATCTTCGAGCACCTGTCGGCTAAATTGCCCGTGTCGCGTCTGCAACGTGACCTTACCGACTCGACCGTGCTGCGTAATGTAGGTGTTCCCTATGCTCACACCGCAATCGCACTTCGCTCGATTAAGAAGGGACTTGGCAAATTGTTGCTCAACGTCGAGGCTGTGGAGCGTGACCTGGATAACAACTGGGCTGTTGTGGCCGAGGGTATCCAAACCATCCTTCGCCGCGAGTGCTATCCTTCGCCCTATGAGGCATTGAAGGCTCTGACCCGCACCAACAACCACATCACCGAGGAGGCTATCAAAGAGTTTATCGAGGGATTGGATGTTAGCGAGAGCGTGAAGGCCGAATTGCGTGCGTTGTCGCCCAAAAGTTACACCGGTATCAAGAACTTGTAACAGGTCGCCGACCCGAAATTGCTACGAGAGTGTCCGAAAGTGTGAAAAAAACTGTCGGACACTCTCGTTATTTTAAAATAAGTTATATCTTTGCAATAACAAACCCTAAATCCCGACGCGATGATTATTACCTCGGCAGAGTTCCGTTGTAGCAGCCAGAAGCTTTCGCAAGTCCCCGATGACGGACTGCGCGATTATGCTTTTATTGGCCGAAGCAACGTGGGCAAATCGTCGTTAATTAATCGTTTGACAGGCCGCAAACTTGCCAAAGTGTCGGGTACCCCGGGTAAAACACGACTCATCAACCACTTCCTTATCAACAAATCTTGGTATCTGGTCGATTTGCCGGGCTATGGATACGCGCGTACCTCGAAGAGCCTCAAAGAGCAGTTCGCCCAGATTATTGTCGATTATGTGAAGGGTTGCCAGAAGATGTATTTCCTTTTTGTGTTGGTGGACTCGCGCTTGGAGCCGCAACGCATCGACCTCGAATTTATGGAGATGCTGGGCGTCGAGGGTATTCCCTTCGGAATCATCTTCACCAAGACCGACAAGATGGGTGTCAATAAGTTGGCCTCGAATGTGGCTGCCTACAAACGCCGCTTGTTGGAGAGTTGGGAGGAGTTGCCGCCGATGTTTACCACCTCGTCCGAAACGGGCGCAGGATGTGAGTCGGTGCTCGACTTTATCGAACAATGTCAGAATCAAACAAACTAAAAAATATTAATCTAAACACCTTCGATATGGGAACCCACAAATTGAAAATTTTTGCTTGTACCGGCTCTAAACCGCTGGCCGAGAAAATCGCCAAAAGTTATGGCATCGAACTTGGAAGTTCGGATATGCTTCATTTCAGCGACGGCGAGTTCCAACCTGCTTATACCGAGAGTATTCGCGGTTGCACCGTATTTATTGTTCAATCTACGTTCCCTCCCACGGACAACCTTATGGAGTTGTTGCTGATGATTGACGCTGCTCACCGTGCATCGGCTCACCGTGTAATTGCTGTGTTGCCCTACTTCGGTTGGGCTCGCCAAGACCGTAAGGACCGTCCCCGTGTGTCGATTGGTGCCAAATTGGTAGCCAATATGCTGGTTGCCGCAGGTGCCGACCGTATTATGACTATGGACCTGCACGCCGACCAAATCCAAGGTTTCTTCGATATTCCCGTTGACCACCTCTACGCGAGCGGTATCTTCGTACCCTATATCAACTCGTTGGGTATCGAAAATCTGTCGGTTGCTTCGCCCGATATGGGTGGTGCCAAACGTGCCAGCGCTTACTCGAAATATCTGTGCGCACCTATGATTATCAGCCACAAACAACGCGAGAAAGCCAATGTAGTAGGCAAAATGACCGCTATTGGTGATGTTGAGGGTCGCAACGTTATTATCATCGACGATATGATTGATACCGCTGGTACTATCACTATGGCTGCCGATATGCTTATGGATAAAGGTGCTGCAAGCGTTCGTGCCGTTGCAACCCACGCTCTGCTGTCGGGTCCTGCTTACGACCGTATCAATGCCAGCAAATTGGAGGAGGTTATCGTTACCGATACCATTCCTTTGAGCACCACCGCCGACACCCACAAATTTACCGTGCTGAGTGTTGCCGACATCTTTGCCGATGTTATGGAGCGCGTTTATAACTACAAAGAGATTTCGTCGCGCTTTATCTTCTAATTGCAATCCCGTCGAACGTTTCAGAGATCGATAGCAGTAGGATATAAATGAAGGGGTCGCCCGTGTGGGCGACCCCTTTGATGTTGTACCTATATTAATTAAAGAGTAAACAACTCGCGGTACTTGGGCAGCGGCCACAAACGGTCATCCACAATCATTTCGAGATGGTCGATGTGGTAGCGAATCTCGGCCATATAGGGTTTGACATTCGACTCGTATCCCACAGCGCGCTCAATGACATTCTCCACGGCGTTCAATTTGCGACGTGCATCAATCATACTTGCGGTGAGTTCACGAATGGCCTTGACGTGTCCCGTAATCTTGCGAATGGTGTCAATTTCGGCCGAGGCCATACTCTGATACTCGTCGGCAAACAGCGTGCGCAATCCCTCAACGTTTTGAATCAGCACGTTTTGATAGCCGATAGCCGTGGGGATGATGTGGTTGATAGCAAGGTCGCCCAATACACGCGACTCGATTTGTATCTTTTTGAGCAGTGTTTCGTTTTTGATTTCGTAACGAGCCTCCAACTCGGCGTGGTTCATCACACCGAACTTCTCGAACAACTCTACATTCTCAGGTGTCACGTACTCACGAATGGCCGACGATACCATACCGATACCGCGCAATCCGCGACGCTCGGCCTCACGATGCCACTCTTCGCTGTAACCATTACCCTCAAAACGAATCTTTTTGGACTCGATGATAAACTTGCGAATGGTTTGCAGAATAGCCTCGTCCTTTTTGACACCTTTCTCGACCAGCGTATCCACTTCGTTTTTGAACTCGGTCAGGGCGTTGGCAACGGCGGTATTGAGCACAATCAGTGGCATTGCGCAGTTGGCCGACGAACCCGTGGCACGCAACTCAAAACGGTTACCCGTAAATGCGAATGGCGAAGTACGGTTGCGATCGGTGTTGTCGAGCATAATTTCGGGGATTCGTCCGATGTCGAGTTTGATACCGGTCTTCTCCTCGGGGGTTAGAGTCTTCTCGGAGATGCGCTCCTCAATCTGACACAGAATATCGTCCAAATAGGCTCCCGTGAATACCGACAACACAGCAGGGGGTGCCTCACCACCACCCAGACGGTGTGAGTTACCCTCGGTGGCAATCGAAGCCATAATCATTGTGCCGTGGTCGCAGGCGGCCTTCATTGTCGATACGAAGAACGCCAGGAACTGCATATTGTTTTTTGGTGTTCGGCCGGGTGCCAGCAGGTTTTGACCCTCAACGGTTGCCAGCGACCAGTTGCAGTGTTTACCCGAGCCGTTTACACCCTCATAGGGTTTCTCGTGGAAAAGGACGTGCAGGTGGTGTTTGGCGGCCAAGCGACGCATAACGGTCATTAGCAGGGTGTTGTGGTCCACTGCAATGTTAGCCTCCTCAAACATCGGTGCACACTCGTATTGGTTGGGTGCAACCTCGTTGTGGCGTGTTTTGAGCGGAATACCCAATCTGAAACAGCGATACTCCAACTCTTTCATATAGTTTATCACACGTTCGGGAATGTCACCCCAATAGTGGTCGTCGAGTTGTTGGTCTTTGGATGCCGAGTGACCCATCAACGTGCGACCCGTAAGTTCGAGGTCGGGACGTGCGCGATACAGAGCCTCATCCACCAGGAAGTACTCCTGCTCCCAGCCCAGTGTGGGTACAACTTTGGTCGAAGCATCTTTGTCGAAGAGTTGACACACGGCCACTGCGGCCTTGTCGATAGCAGCCATCGAACGCAACAGAGGGGTCTTATAGTCCAGAGCCTCGCCCGTGTAGGCGATAAAGATACTCGGAATACAGAGTGTGTCGTCCATAATAAAGGTGGGCGACGAGGGGTCCCACGCGCTGTAACCACGTGCTTCGAAGGTGTTGCGCAGGCCGCCGTTGGGGAACGACGATGCGTCGGGCTCCTGCTGTACAAGCAGTGCGCCGCTGAACTTCTCCAATGCTCGGGTTTCGCCCCATACGGGCTCGGCAAAGGTGTCGTGTTTTTCGGCTGTGGCCTCGTTCAGGGGTTGAAACCAGTGGGTATAGTGAGTTACGCCGCGCTCCATAGCCCAGCGTTTCATTCCGTTGGCAACTTGGTCGGCAACCTTGCGGTCGATTCGTCGTCCCTCGGTGATGGCGTTTACCACACTTTCGAAGGCCTCGCCCGAGAGGTAGTCGCGCATTTTGTCGATGCTGAACACATCCATTCCGTAGTAGTCCGACACTTTGGTTGTGGGGACTGCCGAATCCACGGGGGTGTGGTGCAACATCTGTTCGATTGCTCTAAAACGTAAAGATTCCATAGTTTTGCTTTATTGATAGCGCAAAACTACGTTTTTTGGAGCGAACCCCCAAAATTTTTGGCTATTTTCTGTCTAAAAGTGCTGAATTTTGGGATTGACCCCTCGATTTTAGGGGGTGTTTAGTCAAAAGATTGCATTCCTGATTGGGCGATGCGCATAATTCGTTGGTACTCGATGGGCGACAACTCCATAAAGAAATAGTGAATCGGGTCAACCCTCATACCGTTGTATTTAACCTCGTAGTGGAGGTGAGGAGCCAGCGACAGACCTGTGTTGCCCGTGAGTGCCACGATGTCGCCACGGCGAACGCGATTGCCACGGCGAACGGTCACTTTGCGCAGGTGCGAATAGGTGGTTTCGTAGCCGCCCTCGTGTTCCAATACCAGAGTCAGACCCGAGCCCGTGTTGCGGGTGGTGATGGTCTTGACAACTCCGTCGGCGGTGGCAAACACGCGCGTTCCCTCGGGCACCGTGTAGTCTACTCCGCTGTGGGGTGTAAGGGTGCGATAGAATGGGTGTATGCGTAGTCCGAACGAGGCTGTGAGTAGTGTCAGGTCGGGGTTGATAACGGGTTGAATAGCAGGGATATGTCGTACTGCTGTTTTGTTTTGGTCGATTTTGGTACGCAGGGTGTTGTAGGAGTAGTTCAGATAG
>JAFTYJ010000076.1 GCA_017464745.1 Rikenellaceae bacterium
AACTGCTTGAAAATCTGAACGCTAACCACACTTGCGCCGAGACTCTTGCCGACTATCCCGTCAAGAACGATTTCTCGCCCCTGCCTACCGATGGCAACCGCGTGGTGGTGGCTCACTACGACTCGCCCCAAATCTACTACACCCAACTGTCGAATCTGGGTGGCGAGTACAACCCCGAGGAGGATGCTGTGCTGACCCTCTACAACCAATACTTCGGTGGCGGTATGAACAGCATCGTGTTCCAAGAGATGCGTGAGGCTCGCGGATTGGCTTACTCGTCGGCTGCAAGTATGGCCGCACCCTTCAAACTCGGCAAACCCTACACCTATGCCGCGTTCATCGCAACCCAAAACGACAAGATGGCGCAGGCTATGGCTGCCTTTGCCGAAATTATCGAGCAAATGCCTGAAAGTGAGGCCGCTTTCAACCTCGCCAAAGAGTCGCTCATCACCTCGTATCGCACCTCGCGTACCACTAAAACCGGTGTGCTCAATGCCTATATGGCCGCCAAGGATTTGGGCTTGGATTACGACCGTTCGGAGGTGATTTACAATGCGTTGCAAACCCTTACACTCGAAGATGTGAAGGCATATCAACAAAGCCGTGTTAAGGGTCTGGATTACACCTATATGATTCTGGGTGACACCGACGATATCGACCTGAACTACCTGTCGACCGTGGGCAAGGTGGAGCGTGTGTCGGCCGAGGAGATTTTTGGATACTAATCGCCCCGAAAAAAGATTTTTATAACCCGAAACAGGGTCCCGAATCTTCGAATTCGGAAGCAAAAGGCTGTTCAACTTCGCTGTTGGACAGCCTTTTTTTGCGCTTTCGATTCGTAAAAAATCGCCCCGAACAAAAACCGCAACAACAAAAAGTAGATAAATAAGAGCGCAAAAAGTTTGTCAAATCAAAAAAAATAGTTACCTTTGGGAACTTAAAGTGTGCTCCTAACATACCTGTGAGTGCAAAAAATGACGAATTCGAAACCGTTTCCGAAACCTCGAAATCGAGGGTGGGAAATGCGGTGCGATGTCGGTATTTTGTTGTACCATAGAGAGTTGGAGCGGCGAAAAGAAAACAACTAATTAACATAAATTTTTAACTAATTCTGAAACACTATGAACAAAACTAACACCAGTAGTAGCACTTCGTGGTTGCGTAGGATGGTTTCGTGTGTGTGTATGTTGGGCGTAATGCTGACTCTCGCAGTCGGTGCCAACGCTGCACCATCGCACTCGGAAGCCGAGCAACAACGTAAAGTGTCGGGTAGAGTCTTGGACGAAGCAGGTCAACCGCTTGTAGGTGTAACGATTATCTCTGTTGTTACCACACAGGGTGTAATTACTGACGCCGAAGGTACGTTCGAACTGCGAGTGGGTGCAAACGACAAACTGATGGTTTCGTACCTCGGTATGGAAGACCAAACCGTCGAAGTAGGCGACAAAAACTACATCGAGGTTACAATGGTTTCGCAAGCATCTGCAATGGAAGAGGTTACCGTCGTTGCGTTCGGTACCCAAAAGAAAGAATCGGTGGTTGCCTCTATTACGGCAGTAAGCCCCAAAGACCTGAAAGTTCCGTCGGGTAACCTTACCTCGGCTCTGGCAGGTCGTATGGCGGGTCTTATCTCCTACCAACAGAGTGGTGAGCCTGGCGCCGATAACGCCAAGTTCTTCGTGCGTGGTGTAACCTCGTTCGGTTACTCGCAAGACCCTCTGATTCTGTTGGACGGATTTGAGATTTCGACCGATGACCTTGCAGCCGTTGAGTCGGATAACATCGAGCAATTCGTAATCCTGAAAGACGCAACCGCTGCTGCTCTTTACGGTTCGAAAGGTGCAAACGGTGTAATCTCGGTTACTACCAAACGTGGTCGCGAGGGCCCAGCAAAAGTATTCTTCCGTCACGAGTCGATGTTCTCGACCCCGACCCAGATTCCTGATGCTGTTGATGGTGTAACCTATATGCAACTCTACAACGAGGCTTACCAAAACGACTTCCCCGGTGGCGCTCCTCGTTACACCTCGCAAAAAATTATGAACACTCGTAAAGGTGTTAACCCCTATGCTTATCCTAACGTGGACTGGTATAACGAGATGTTTAACGACTTCGCATACAACATGCGTTTCACCGTAAACGTAAGTGGTGGTGGTAAAGTCGTAAACTACTACGTTTCGGGTACTTACGTTAATGAGAATGGTGTCTTGAAAAACAACCGTCTGAACAACTTCAAAAACAACGTTCAAGTGGACCGTTTCAATATCACCGCAAAAGTTAACGTGAATATTACCAAAACTACCAAGTTGGAGGTAAACATGCAGTCGGTATTTAAAAACTATGGTGGTCCTAACAACTCGGCCGGTACCGGTGAGGGTTCGGACTCGAACGCAAGTGACGCAACCGTAGTATTTAATAATGTATGGCGTGGTAACCCTATCGAGTTCCCGAAATACTATTCGACCGAATATCTCTTTGGTGACAATGCCGATGACCTTCGCTCGATGCCCGGTCGCGTACTCTTCGGTAAAGACGTTACCAACAGCATGACCAACCCCTACGCCGAAATGGTGAAAGGTTATAAAGACGGTTTCAATAACACCATCATCTCGATGTTCACCTTGAACCAAGACCTGAAATTTGTGACTCCCGGTTTGGCTGCTCACGCTAAGGTTAACATCAAAAACTACTCGGCATATGAGAGCCGTCGTAGCTACTCGCCCTGGTACTATACTCTGGATGAGTTTGATGAGTTCGAGAACAAGTACAGCCTGATGCAGGTTGGTGGTGACGGTAACACCACTCTGGGTGATGCTTCGACTACCCGAGAGACCACTTCGAAACTCTATTTCGAGGCCGGTGTAACTTATAGCCGTACTTTCAAAGATGCACACGAGGTTAATGCCGTGTTGCTCTACACTCAGGAGGAGAACAAGAAATCGGGTACCAGCGATATCCGTACTATTCAAGCAGCTCTTCCCTCGCGTAACCAAGGTATCCGCTTCCGTGCAACCTACGCTTACAAAGGCCGTTACATGGTTGAGGGTTCGTTGACCTACAACGGTTCGGAGAAATTCGCCGAGCAATATCGTTGGGGTCTGTTTCCCTCGATTGGTGTGGGTTATATGATTTCGAACGAGAAGTTCTGGGAGCCCGTTTCGCGTTATATCAACAAACTGAAACTCCGTTACTCGTGGGGTAAAGTAGGTAACGACAACATCGCTTCGGAGTCGGACCGCTTTATGTTCCTTTCGAGCATCACCAATGGTGGTTCGGGTTACACTGCTAACTCGCTCGGTACTTCGCACTATGGTTCGTACAACATTGAGCGTATGGCTAACGAAACCATTACTTGGGAGGTTGCTACCAAACAAAACATCGGTATCGATATGAGCCTGTTCAACGCTGTTGACATCATGGTTGAGTACTTTACCGAGAAACGTTCGGGTATCTACCAACAACGTACTTCGATCCCCGCTTCGACCGGTCTGTCGGGTAATGACCTGTATGGTAACGTCGGTGGTGCAAAATCGCACGGTGTGGACGCATCGATGGACATCAACTACTCGTTCAATAAAGACGCCTTCATCAGCGGTCGTTTCAACTTCACCTACTCGAAGAGTGAGGTTACCGAGAAAGACGAACCCGCTTACAAAGAGAGCCTGAAACACTTGAGCCGCGTAGGTTATCCTGCTGCTCAATCGTGGGGTTACATTGCTGAGCGTCTGTTCATTGACGCAGCTGACGTTGCTAACTCTCCTAAACAAGAGGTTGCTGACGCAGCCGTTGTTCAAGCAGGTGATATCAAGTATAAAGATATCAACGGTGACGGTCTTGTAAACAGCAATGACCAAGTAGCACTCGGTTTCCCGACCTACTCGCCTGAGATCAACTACGGTTTCGGTCTTTCGGGAGGTTACAAATCGTTTGACTTGTCGTTCTTCTTCCAAGGTCAAGGTCGTGGTTCGTTCTTCATCAACCCCAACGACATCGTACCTTTCGCCGGTTACCGCAACTGTTTGCAATATATTGCTGACAGCCACTGGTCGCCCAACAACCCCGTTGCAAAAGCGTTCTGGCCTCGTCTTTCGACCGGTACCGCTACCAACAACATGGTTTCGAACTCGACCTGGTGGTTGCGTAACTCGTCGTTCCTGCGTCTGAAATCAGTCGAGTTCGGTTATTCGATTGCTCCGAAGATTCTGAAAAAGACCCCTATCAAACAGTTCCGTGTTTACTTCCAAGGTTCGAACTTGTTCGTTCTGTCGGGCTTCAAACTCTGGGATCCCGAGATGGGCTCGAACGGTTTGGGTTATCCTCTGCAACGAGTTTACTCGATTGGTTTGCAAATTCAATTCTAAAAATTTTAGAAGCGTATGAAAAGAGTTAAATATATATTAATGGTATTGCTGGCGGCTACCATTTCGAGCTGTAACTACCTCGATGTGGTACCCGACGGTGTTGTCGAAATTTCGAGTAAATTTACGACTCAGGCCGGTGTTCGTCAAGCACTTGGTAAGTGCTACGAATATATGCCTAACGCCCACTATGTTCACGGTAGTGTGACTTTGGCGGGTGATGAGTATTGCTGCCCCAACTCGGCTTCAACCTTTACCACCGGTGGTTCGTGCCGTGGTCTGTGGCTGGTTCGTGGTCTGCAATCGGCTACCAACGTATCGCTGAGCTACTGGAATGGTAGTGGTGGTGGTACCAACCTCTATGAGGGTATCCGTTATTGTAACGTATTCTTGGAGAACATTCACCACTGTATCGGTGTTCCCCAAAAGATGATTGATGACTGGACTGCACAAGTTATCGTACTTCGCGCATACTACCACTTCTATCTGATTCAATGCTACGGTCCTATCTTGGTTTATGACAAGGTTATCGACCTTAGCTCGGATGTAGACGAGATGCGTGCAAAACGTAAACCTCTGGAAGAGTGCTTCGACTGGGTTGTAAGTGAGTTGGACCGCGCTCTGGCTGTGAAGAACTTCACTGAGAGCCGTCGTAACGCTATCACCGAGAACCTGCTGTTGGATAAGGTTATTACCAAAGCCATCAAAGCAAAAGTTCTGTTGCTCAAAGCCAGCCCCATCTTCAACGGTAACAACATGTACACCGACTTCGTTGATCCCGAGACCGGTAAAATTCTGATTGATGCTGACCGCTATGATGGTGACCCCGTATGGCAAGCACGTTGGGAGGATGCTAAGAAAGCCATTAAAGAGGCTATCGACTATGCTGAGACCACCGGTAAACGTGAGCTGTATGACTATGAGGTTAACGGCCCCGGCAAACCCAATGACTACGATGCAGTGTACTGGGACGAGAGCGAGATTATCAAAACTTGCTATTCGTTGCGTTACTCCATCGTTGACCCCAACTCGTCGACCAACAAAGAGTTGATCTGGGGTAGCGGTGACAACGACAACTTCTCGGGTAGTTACACCTTCCAAACTGCTACTCAAATCCGTACCAGTGAGCTGACCGACGCATCGGGTAACTACTACAACGATGATGGTAACAAAGAGTCGGGTTACTCGTTCAACTGGCTGGGTGCTTCGATGGAGATTGCAGAGGCCTTCTACACCAAGAATGGTCTTCCTATCAGCATCGACCCCGAGTACGACTATGCAGGTCGTTACAGCTTGACCCGTGTTCCTGCTGACAACTATCACCTCAGCTATATGGCTGTTAACGAGCAAACCGCTCAACTTCACTTGAACCGTGAGCCTCGTTTCTATGCTTGGATGCTGGTTGACCGTGGTTGCTACCGTTCGTACAACCGTTTGATTCCTCTGATTTCGATGTTGCAATTCGATATGTCGGCTCCCGGTTCGGGTTCGGCACCTGAGGGTTCGTCGGTATACGACTTCAACCACACCGGTCTGGGTATCAAGAAATTCGTGAACCCCGCATCGAAGAACAAATATGCAGCCAACGTTGTAATGTATCCCTTCCCCTTGATTCGTTTGGCAGACCTCTATCTGATGTATGCCGAGGCTCTGGCTAACCTGGGTGAGACCACCGAGGCCGTAGAGTACATCGACAAGGTTCGCGTACGTGCAGGTGTTCCTACTTGTGCTGACTCGTGGGGTGCAAAAGCCGGTTGGAATCTCAACGACAAAAATGATGTTCTCAACATGGTTAAATGGGAGCGCCGCGTAGAGCTCGCATTTGAGGGTCACCGTTACTTTGACGTAGTTCGTTGGTTGGAGGGTGACAAATACTTCAACGCTCCTATCAAGGGTTGGAACTACAAAGGTAAACGTGCCAACGATTTCTATCAGGTGGTTAACTACTTCCCGAAACAATGGTCGAACAAGAACTACTTGTGGCCTCTGCCTTCGGGTGAGTTGGATAAGAACCCCCGTTTGGTTCAAAACCCCTGGTGGTAGAATTTACACGACGTAGAAAATTATAAATGTTATAATAGCTATGAAATTCAATAAGTCATATATTGCAGTTGCGTTGGCAGCCGTGACTATGTCGTTCAGCGCTTGTTTCTCGCCTGTTGAAGGTGTGCCCGAGCCCGACGGTGATGTTGCTCCTTCGCCTATCACTGAGGATATGATTAACCGCGAGGCCTGCGTTTCGGCTCCCGGTGAGTATCATATCATCTTCAACTCCCTGCCCGAGGAGGCCAATATGCTCTATGTGAAAGCAGAGTATAAGACCGACAACGGTATGATTGTTAAAAAGACTATGAGTGTTTATGACGACACTCTGGAACTCGAAGGTTTTGGTTCGCGTGGCGACTACAACCCCGAGGATGAGACCTATGCTTATGAGGTAGACCTCTATGCTGTCAGCCGTGCCGGCTCGGAGTCTGAGCCTCTGACCACTTTGGTTTATCCCAAAGGCCCCAGCGTAGATGTTGTAGGTCAAACTGTTCAAATCGCTCCCAGCTTCTCGTCGATGATTCTGACTTTGGAGAACCCTCAAAAGAAGAACCTGGACGTTTGCGCAGAACTTGAATACCTCGATGAAATGGATGCTCCTAAGGTTAGCAAAGTGTATGCAATCACCTCGTCGGATAGCGTTAAGACTATCACTATCGACAATATCCCCGGTGGTTTCTACAACGTGGTTACCTATGTAACTGACAGCTACGGTAACGTATCGCCTACCAAGGACTTCTACAATGTTGAGACCAAATCGGACGAGAAGATTATCGGTAAACCCACCGACTTTGAGGCTGGTGAGTACACTGAGGACCCCCGTCTGTGGACTTGGCTTTCGGACCAACGTCTGTATGGTCAATACTACGATGTAATCTCGATGAAACCCGATGCAGACCACATCGCAACCTTCACCAAAGATGGTATGCGTAATGCTTGGGAGAACTACTCGTCGGGTAAAATCAAAAACTTCTGGGATGGCAAAACTGAGTCGGAGGATTCGGATGAGAACTCGCACTTCTGGACCGGTCCCGTTCGTCAAGACGGCGTTCCCGGCTACTGGGCATATCCTTACAGCTACTTTATCGACTTGGGTCGTGACATCGAGTTGTCGCGTGTAACTGTTCACCAAACCAAAGAGGGTACTCTGTATGATCGTTATGTAACCAAGATCTTTGAGTTGTGGGGTCGTCCTGAGTATGTTGCCGGTGAGAGTGACAATTCGACCAGCTTGCTGGATGGTTGGGTACTGCTCGGCACTTACGAGATTCTCAAACCTCTGAACTCGACCGACCAAATGAGTGCATTCCTTGCAGGTCACACCTTTAACATCTGTGAGCCTGATGAGTATGGTGTTCCCCAATTGTCGGTTCCCGTACGTTACATCCGCTTCAAAGGTATTGAGCCGTTCAGCCCCGGTACCAACGCTACTTTGTGGTACCACTCGCCTTCGCAAGGCAAATATTGGGCAAGCAACGCTTGGAACAGTTTGAAGGATAAACCCGCGGATGGTGCGGTTGTTCCCGGTGCTCCTTACGAGGCTAAGATGGCCGAGATTACCTTCTTTGGTCAAGATAGCTATGTTGAAGAAGAGTAGTTATTAATCGCTAAAAAGAATTAAAACTATGAAAAAATATTTATTGCTGTTGTGTGTTGCCGTTTTGGGCTTTGCTTCGTGCAGCGAAATGAACGATACACACATTAAATATCGTAACGAGGATATTTACTCGGGCAAGGTGAGCAATGTTCGCGGATACCCCGGTATCGGCAATGCTTCTATTGCTTGGGATAACCCCAGCGATTACAAATCAAAAAAGATTTTCATCGAGTACTACTGCTATGAGGATTCGGTTAAAACTTGGTTCTCGGATAGCGCTTGCGATCCCGAAACAGGTAAAATGGCCTTGGATTCGATTACCATTACCGGCTTGAAAAACGATATGGCTTATGTCTACAAGGTTTATACCCTTGATAACGAGAACAATAAGAGTATCGCTGACTCGGTGGTTGTTCAAAACAAAACCATCAAGAGCCTTCGTACTCTGATTGGCCCGTCGGTAGATAGCAAAATCGACAGCTCGTCGGGTGTTGACTCGGTATTCGTAAACATCGCGAAACTGACCGACAACTCGCAATATGTATGGAATGGTGACCTTGCATTTGAGGTTTACCAAGACATTACCGATGCTGATGGTAAGGTTGTAGGTACTAAGATCGTTTATAGCGAGGACCACATCGGTCTGCCTAACAAGACCGCTGACGGTAAGAACTATATTTCGAGCTACAAATTCTGCCCCGGTAAGATTGAGTTCAAAGACAACCAAGCTCGTTTCGACGTTGCTGTTCACATCGGTATGCAACCCGTTGTTAAGAATGGTCTGTCGTCGGAGAACGTAATTATGTCGGACTCGTTCACTTGGGACTTCACCTTCTCGCAATTGCTTCTTAACGAGTAAGTTTGACAGAAGTTTAGAGTCTTAGGACTTATGGAAAAGCCCGCTCCCAAATGTTTGGGGACGGGCTTTTTGTTGTTAGGGCGAGTTTTTTGTTGTTTTTTTGGGGAGAGAGGGGAGAGCGGAATTGGGGAATTGGGTTTGGAGGTCGCTGGGGTTAGTGTTGGATTTTTTTTGTGGGGGAAAAGTGAGCGAGAGTGGGGTGTGAGGGGGATTGAGGTGTACAAAATTGGAAAAAATAGCGCGAGGTCTTGACAAGGGCTATCGTGGTGTTGTATATTTGCAACGTCAAACGGAATGGGACGTTCTGTCCCGAATACCGAAATAATCCAAAGTTTTCAACATATCGTTGTGTCTTGATAGGGCGTGGTGTGCCTTTTCGACAGGTTTACTCACATCTGTGGCCACGTTATCAACCCTTTTCGACATCTTTTTAACATTGGCGGACGGCAGATTGTCAATAACATCTGCCCGATAGGCTGCCGCCTGCCTCCAACCAAACTATATCTATGGAACTCAAACTACTAACCCAAACTATTGTGTCGGCGGCTCAAACGCTTGGCTACAAGGCTGTTGTGGGGAATTCTCCCGTAAGTATGCCGCCCGCCGACTATCCCGCTATTGTCGTTACACCGCCGTTGCTCCGCGACCGTACGGGACGAGAGTGCGGTATCCTCATCCTGCGCACTACCATCACTCTTGTACGATTGGCCGAGCAGGTGACTCCGCCTGCTGACGACACAACTGCCGAGAGCGAGATTGCTCTCCGACAAACTCTCTACAACGATGCGCTCGCGATTATTGATGCGGTCGAGGCGCTGACTGCGGTGTGTGAGGTGAGGTGCTTGTCGTCGGAGGCTTCTCGTGGCAGACTCACTCCCTATGGCGATACTTCGCTGGCCATAACTATGGATGTCAAACTCAAATTCTCGCTCTAAGTATGACTGTTACAACCTATCCTGCGGACTACTCGTCTGCTTTTGGTGATGCGATTTTCGTGGTGCGTGGCGTTAGTGCCGATGCCGACAAGGGTGCACAGGTTCAGATTCTGAGCGCTTCGAGCACCACGCCTTTGGGCACCAAGTATTTTTTCAACACCTCGCTCATTCGTGTCAATGTGGCATCCTATGCCCGAGCATATCTGAAAATTGAGCCACCCACCATAGCCGGACTCCAAACTCTGCCCAAACGCGCTGTGGCATTGAGAGTTGGAGCGGACGGAACCTACTCGGCGAGTCGCTATGTGGCTTTGGGGGCCGACACTCTGTCGCAGGGAGTGTTGCTGTCGGATGTGGCTCAGCGACGATTGTCGCCGGGGGAAGTGGATGAAATTACCTTTATCCCTCCCTCGGGCGATGTGTGGATACACATCACAGCCACCGACAGCAAACGAAAGAGTTACACCTGGCGCACATTGCCGTGTGTGGCCTCGGGAGGTATGGTAAGTTATGTGGCCGACTTCGATTCGATGGCATTGCAGGCACAGAGTGAGGGCGGCTTGGTGCCCGAGGAGATTGTCAAGTTCAAAGCCGAGGTGTTGTTTGGCGCATTGACAGCCTTTACGGTGACCTATGAGGTTGTGCCAAACCCGCAAGGGGTGCGTTTGGCGTGGGTCAATCGCTATGGCGCAGTGGATTGCTACACTTTCCCCGTGGAGAGTAAGAACCGTATCCGAGTGCAGCGACACACCGAGAACACGGCCCGAGGTAGTGAGATAACCGAGGGTAACGCCTGGTGGGAGCAAACTCTGTCGGCGGGACTGTGCAACCGTAATGAAGCGGAGTGTTTGGCTACGATTGCTACTGCTCCCAACGTATGGCGATGGAGCGGCGGAAAGTGGGAACCGTGTATAGTGCTCTCGACCGATGTCACAACCCACAACTGCGATGAGCCTTGCGCTGTGAATATTACCCTCCGAGGGGCCGATAACCTTAATACCCAAACATTATGAGAGAAGTGATAATCAAGATTGACGACCAGCAGGTGGAGTTGGATGCAACCACCGAGATTCGTCTGTCGGCCGATTTCCCAACCCCATATTCATCGGGCAGCGGTGAGCGCAGTATGCGCCGACTGTCGATACCCATTACTCCGACCAACCGTCAGATTATGGGTTTTGCCGAGCAGGTTATGGCGGTGCAGTTCAATGCCTCGGTCCACACACTATGTGTTGTGATTGACGACCGTGAGGTGTTGCGTGGTGAGCCTGTGTTGGTGGCGGTTGAGCGCGAGGGCGAGGGTGGACGTTATCTGATTGATGTTCGTGCTGTTCACGCGGGTTGGCGCGAGGCCGTGGGCGACCGCAAAATCTCGGACCTCGGAATATCCTACTCGGCAACTATCAATGCCGAAACCATTGCTGATAGTTGGAATGCCACAACTCCGGTGTGTTTCCTGCCCGTGTGTCGCAATGCTGTGGGCGAGCAGGTCTCCTCGACTGCAACCATTGAGGATGTGACCAAGGAGGTGGCGGTGGACGACTATCATCCGTTCCTCAATCTGCGTCAAGTGATTCGCACAATCTTCTCGGATGCGGGCTACACGCTCCAATCACAATTCCTTTCGTCCACAGCCTTTGGCCGTCTGTATATGAGTGGCGGCTATCCCGAGAGCGATGCGTCGGCTTTGGAGCGCCGAATGGGATTCCTGGCTCGTCGTGCAGTGGCGGGCTCGGCTACGGCCGACTATGCGGGGTGTGTCTATGCCTCGACGCTGTATAGTAGCCACACGGTGGGTAATCCCGTGGATGTGGACTCCTCGGCGGCATACTCCGACACCTACAATCGTAACGGGTGTTTTCGCTTGGTGGAGGGTCGTGCGGCATTTGTTCCTACGAGCGAGGTGTCGGTGGGCTTTGTCTATGACCTGCGTTATCGCACCGACTACCGAATCGACACACGCGACAGCCTGAAAGGTTTCAACAAAGTGTGGCTCAACTCGGCGCTATGCAACACCTTCCGAATTGCCAACCCATTTGAGGATTATCGCCAAACACCCATTGCGGGCTACTCCTACAAGATTATGGTCTTTGAGCCGCAGACCAACCACCGTTATCGTTTGGCCTATCGCCTAAATGGTGTGCAGTACACAACCTCGTGGTTTTTGGCACGAATGTACCCTGTGGATTTGGGCTCCGAGGGCGACACGCTCGAAATACTGCGACTCGAAATCATCGACCAATCCACGGGTATAATCTCTACCTGTACGGATGATTGGGCACTCTATCTGGGTTATGTCGAGGAGAGCGGCTCGACGGATGTGGCGCTCACGTTGCGCACCCCACCTATGGTGCTGCGACCCAACAAACCGTTCTATTTCGACGAGTTGGTGTTTGGCGGTGCCGACGAGGGTATGAATCTTCGTTTGGAGGCGGGAGTGAGTATTCGCCCCGTATTCTACTCCTTTGCGATGCAGGATGCGGCCGTGACGTGGGCCGATGTGTCGGTCGGAGAGTACACCCAGCAAGAGGTGGTCGATGCGGTGTGTCATATGTACAATCTGCGAGTGGTCGAAAATCCATTTACGCGCACTATGGTCATAGAGCCTGCCGACTCGCTCTACACCTCAATGGGAGTGACCGATTGGAGTAGTCGTGTGGTGACCTCTCAGAAAATTAGGCTCAGCGACTATGCCGCCGACTTTGCACGTTGCCACAAGTTGGCCTATCGCACAGCAGATAGTTCGGTGCGAGGATGGAACCGACTGACAAACGAAGAGTTTGGTGCGTGGAGTGTGGACCTCGGAGCCTCGCGCTCGTCGGTGGACGAACATCTGTCGCAGAACCCTCTCTTCTCGCCCACACTCTCGGTAGGCGGATGTTTCGCAGGAAGTGCTTCGGCTCAAATTCCCAAGGTGGCAAACACCGACCTTGATGTGAGTGTCGGTAATCTGAACTTCTCGCCCCGCGTGGTGCAATTTGTGGGGATGCAGACTCTGCCTACGGGCGAAAGTTGGGGCTGGCCCTCCTATGGCACATCCTATCCGTTGGCGACATTCCACCTGCCCGAAAAAGGTGTGAATCTCTGCTTTGAGGACCGCGGAGGGGTGGCGGGTCTGAACTCTCGTTATCTGCGCACCTCCCAAATATGGCGCACCTCCCAACGGGTAACCCTTGCGCTGAGAGTAACCCCTGCCGAGGTGGCGGCTATGATGGACCCCTCGGCTGTCGAAACCGCCAATATGGCTATCTATACTCTGTCGATTGACGGCGAGAATGAACGATATGTGCTCGAAAGCATCGACGACTACTCGCCCGACCGAGGAATAGCAACCTGCTCGTTCATCAAAACAACCTAACACTATGACCATATATCAAAAAGAGTTACGCCGACAACTCACCGAGCGACACCCCGACGCATCGACCGCCCAAGTGCTCGACCTGCTGGTGGAGATGGGGGTTGTGGATGTCACCCGTTGCAAGGTGCTGGCTGTGCGCTGCTATGTCGAACAACTCGTGCAGCAGGGTTGTCGCAAGGTGGATGCGATGTACGATGCCGCCGACCATTTCTGCTGTTCCTATGAGTATGTCCGCAAATGTATGTATTACTACAAGGATGTGAACCTGATTTAACCTAACCAAAGTATGAACAACAACACAATCAAAATCAAAGCCGCGGCCGAAGGGGTGACCATAATCGACATCGAGGGTGTTATCGGAGTACCCGAGGAGTGTCAGTTTGACCAACCCGAGAGCCTTGTGGCAACCTATCGCAAGTTCAAACAGACGGTGGAGTCTATCGGCCAAATCCACACCCCACAAGTGGTGGTCAATATCCGCTCGACGGGTGGCGATGTGGAGGATGCACTGCTAATCTATGATGCCCTGCGAGGGTTGGATGCCAAGGTGACTACCCGTTGCGCAGGCTATGTGGCCTCGGCTGCAACCATCATCGCACAAGCCGCCTCCAAGGGGTGTCGTGAGATTGCCCCCGAAGCGCTCTACCTGATTCATCGCTCGGCAATGGCTGTCGAGGGCGATGCCGACACGATGCGCCATAACGCCGAGTTGCTCGACAAAACCGACGGCCGTATAGCCCAAATCTATGCCGAGCACACCGCCGACCACACACCCGAGGATTTCCTCCGACTTATGGGCGAGAACAACGGTTGCGGCCGCTGGCTCACACCGCAGGAGGCTCTCGAAGCGGGACTTGTGGACCATATCACCGAGCCGCAAAAACCGAGTGGTTGGCGAGCCAAAATTCGTGCGGTGGTGGACCGTCTGACGGGTCGCTCGGAGTTTGAGCGCACCACACCTCCCTCCCACACTCGTCAAGTGGTACATCCGCTCGATGAGGTGCATCCCGACACCCGCACAGAGTTGCTCCGCCGCGGTCAGCAACAAGTTCAACCCACGGCACTGCACGAGTGCGAAGACCCTGCAATCTGTGATATCAGACGCACGTTCAACGAGGAGGCCTACTCGCGGGACGCTGCAAACTTCAAAAACTAACCCTAAATTAACCCAAAACACAATCTGAAATGAGCAAAATCGAGCAAGCAAAAGCCTACACAGGCAACGATTTGGAGAACATCTTCTTCCGTCCCATCCTCACCGGCCCCAACGCCGAGCAACTCGGAATCCGAGTGCTGTACAATATGCCCGTTCCCACAACTCTCAACTTCTGGCGTCGTAGCGGCGATGTGTTGCAGAAGTTCACCAGCGGCGGTTGGTCGGGTAGCGCAGCCTCCGAGAAATTCCAAAAAAACATTGCAATGACCCGTGTCAAAGCCGAGGTTGGTTACTCGGCCGCCGACTACTTCTCGCTGGTCTATGAGCAAATCTCGGCACGCCCCGATGTCAATATGCAAGACCTGTCGGGCACCGAGTTGGAGCAAGCCGAGACCTCGCTGTTCAAAGAGGCTATCGCCGAGAGTATCCGTGCCACTATGTGGATGGGTAACAGCGAGCGTGCGGGTAAGTTCAACACCTTCGACGGTTTTATCAAACAAATCAACACCGACAGCAAGGTGGATCCCGACTTGGCCGCTACCACCTACACTGCAAGCGACCTTAATCAAGCGTCGGCAGCCGAAATCCTCTTTGACGAGGTGTGGACCAACGCTTCGGAGGCGCTCCGTTCGCTCAAAAGCGAGGGCAATCTGGCGCTGTTCGTGACCTCCGACATCTATTCGCTCTACGAGAACTCGCTCGACAGCGCAGCACTTGATGCAGCCTATATGGCTCGTCAAAACGGCCGTGCAGAGTTGATGTGGCGCGGTATCCCCGTGGTGGATATGCGTATCAGCGAGTACCTCAAAGATGTTATCGACCTGCCCAAGTCGCTGATTATCCTTACCGACCGTCGCAACCTGGCGTTGGCAGTCAATACCGCCGACTTCCCCGGTACCGAGGTTAGTATGTGGTACAACCCCGACCTGATGGAGAATCGCCAGCGTGCTGTGTTTATGGCCGGTTGCGACTATCTGTTGCCCGAGTTGGTGTCGTATGCTTGTCAGGAATAGGAGGGATAGGCTATGGAGAATATCCTTGACAAAGACCTGCGAGGTGGCATAACCTCCATCACTGTGGTGGATGCCGATGCGGGCTTGGGGGTGGTATTCTCGTCCGAGGGGGTGTCTGTGACACTCCCTTCGGATACCGCCCTTAGTGTGAAGCCTGTCGAGGACTCTGCCGAGTGGAGCGAACAACTGACTTTGGTCGATGGCACAAAGCGAGTGTCTCACCGATTGAAGTTCCGACTGCCTGCCAATCACCCGATCGTGGCGTTGTTGCGTAATGCGAAGAGTGGGGTAGTGGCGGTGGTTGAGATGCGTGGCGGTGTGCGCCTGTTGGCGGGATGTTCGTCGCACTTTGGACTCGAACGCCCTTTGAGGGTCGAGAGCCTTGGTGTGACAAGTGGCCGCACGCGCATCGACACTCCCTGCTGTGAGGTGAGCCTGATGTCCATCGACGACGCCTTTGCCGCCACACTCCAAAACTAAACCTACCAGAAACACCTAACACCTATGTCTATGCAAAAAACAAATTCCAAAAGTCGTGTGGCGGTGTCGGATTCGACCATTGCCCCGCTGTTTGGGGTGAGCCGAGCCACCGTTGCCGACTCCCGTTTCTGGCGGTGGGGTAGCGACAACCTGTTGCCTGATGCCTTGGCGCTGGTGGCTCGCAACTCAACCGTCCACCGACGCATCATCAACGACAAAGCCGACTATATCTCCGGCAAGGGAGTAACCTGGGACGAAAACCTGCCACAACTCGGAGTATTGGTAACCCATATCAACGGTTCGGGTGAGAGCCTGCGCCAACTGCTCAATAAGGTGGCTTTCGACAAAACTCTCTTTGGCAACGCTTTCATTGAGGTGGTGACCGACACTTCGGGCAGTTTCCTGTCGCTCTACCACTTGGATGCCTCCAAGGTGCGCCTTGCACGCGACTCGCAACACATTCTGCTCCACCACTCGTGGAACTCGTTTACACCCTCCGAGGCGGTGTCGCTACCGCTGTATCCGCTCTTTGAGCCGCGCCAGGACGGTACCCAACGCAGTGTAATTCGATACGCAGGCTACGAGCCTATGTTTTCGCACTATGGCGTGCCCGACTACATTGCGGGACTCAACGCCAGCGCCATTGTCTACAAAACCGACCGATGGAACATCTGCCGACTCGACAACTCTTTCCAACTGTCGGGTGTGATGTTGCTCGATGGTGTGGTCGATGGCGAGCAGCAGGCGGCTGATATTACCCGTTTGGCCGAACGCAAGTTTGGCGGTACTCCCGGACAGGTGATGTTTATTATGCGCGACTCGTCCGAGGGCGACAACTCCCGTTTCATACCTCTCAACAACTCTTCGGAGGGCGATTGGCGCGAACTACACGACCAGGCTACGGCCGACATCGTGGTGGCGCACTCGTGGTTCCGAGCACTCAGCGGACTCGATTTTAGCGCAGGTTTCAGTTCGGAGCGTATCATTCAGGAGTATGAGTTGGCTCTCAATACCATCATCCTGAGCGAGCAAGCCGACATTATGGAGCCTATCCGTGCCGTGATTGAGCGCGTGATGGGTGTCTGTGCGCAGTCGCTGACGATTGTCAATCATCCGCCCACCCAATCGCGTCCTGCCTATATGAAGGTGTGGGAGGCTCGCCGTGCCGAGGGTCTCGACTACGACGAGAGTGACCCCACACAAAACATCTATCTTGCACAACTCTCAAACCTTTCACTGCAATGAACCCACTCATAACACCTCAGCAAGTGGTGACCTTGGCGTTTTCAGCCGAGAGCCACATCCGAGCCACCCAAATTAGTCAGACCGACATCGTAGTGGCCGAACAGAAGTTTCTGGCACCCGTCTTTGGTGCTATGTGGAGTGCGGTGCGCGCGGGAGCCTATGCCGAGTTTACCCAATGCTATTTGGCCCCTGCGCTGGCCTGCTATGTCAAGTCCCAAGTGTTGCCGTCGCTGGCTGCCATAACCTCATCGGGAGTGGTTAGCCGCAGTTGGGAAGGTGGCAAGAGTGCTTCTGAGCGCGAGGTTGTGCGCCTTGCACGCGCCGCAGCCGACCAAGCACACACACTGCGTGCCCAAGCCGTAGCGTGGGTCGAATCGCATCCCGATGAGTTCCCCGACTACGACCCCTCACAGAATGTTCTTAACCACACCCGAATCGAGGGTGGCATAGTGTTGTAGGCCTATGTGGTGGAGCATCGAGAGATACCTTTCGGGCGTGGTGTGCGCATTATGTGCGCTGTTTATGCCCATACGCGGTTTGGTTGTGTGCGCGGTAACGTTTGTGGTTGTGGATTTTGTGGTGGGAGTGTTGGCCTCGTGGCTGCGAGCCCGCAAGCGACACCAACCCTGGATGTTCGAGAGCCGTAAGGCGTGGCGCACGGTCTACAAAGCGCTGTTTGTGATGGCGGGAATATGTATGGCGTGGTTGATTGACTCGATGGTACTGGACTTTGCCCACCTCAATCTGGCTAAATGTTTCACCGGATTTGTGTGTGGCGTGGAGTTTTGGAGTTACCTCGAAAATGCCGCCGAAATCAGCGACCACCCAATGTTCCGTTCACTCCAACGAATAATGAAAAACAAAATCTCCAAAACAATTGATAACGATGACACTGAGCAGAGGCCTCCGCAACTGTAACCCCGGAAATATTCGTCGCAACGCTACTCGCTACGAAGGCGAGGTGGAGTCGCACGACGAGTCGTTCAAATGTTTCGCAACGATGGCCCACGGCTATCGGGCAATGTTTGTGCTGTTGCACACCTATCGCACACGTCGCGGGTTGCGCACCCCGGCCGAGATGATAACTCGTTATGCACCACCTACCGAGAACGATACGGCAGCCTATATCCGCGCCGTGGGGCACATTTCGGGTATCGACACTTCGGCCCCTATCGATACATTGTGTGCCGAGCAGATGATGCCTTTGGTGTCGGCAATGAGCCGTATTGAGAATGGAGTGTGTGCCTCGCCGGCCGATGTTATGCGAGGGTGGGATATGTTTGCGGACGACTACTCTTCGTCGTCGTCCGCAAAATAAAATTCATCCAAAAGAGAGTCGATTTGTCGTCTCTCTTTTTTTGTGGGTCGGCCTGTGCCCCTCTCCCGCACCATAAAGATGGTTTCGCGCGGGGCATTGAGTTTGTCCAACTCGCTTTGGGGCGTCACATTGAGCATATAGTCGGGCACAAGTTTGGCAGGTTGGCGGCTTCCAATCTCCGCGAGCACCTTGAAGTGGTAATATACCGCTCCCTTGCGCACCACGAAAATCTCGCCCGGACGCACTTCGTGTGAGGGTTTTACGCCCCCACCGCCGCACGTTACACGGCCATTTTTGCACGCCTCGGCGGCATCAGAGCGGGTTTTGAATACTCGCACCGCCCACAGCCATTTGTCGATTCTTACGCCCATAGTGTTGATTTATTTGCAGTTGTAGCGGGTCATTGTCAGTTCGATGCCCTGCGAGGCAAACGACAGGCAGGCATCGGCGGCGTGGCGCAACTTCTCGGGCAGCAACTTCTTCTCGTCGTCGCTCCACTCGCCCAGCACATAATTGACTTGGCCACCTCTTTGGAAGGCATTACCCACACCCATACGCAGGCGGGCGTAATCCTGAGAGCCGAGCAGTTCGGTAATATTTTTGAGTCCGTTGTGTCCTCCGTCGCTACCTTTGGCGCGGATTCGTACGGCTCCGAACGGAATTGCGATGTCGTCAACCACAACAAACACCCTTTCGATGGTAATCTTCTCGGTCTGCATCCAATATCGTACCGCTTTGCCACTCAGGTTCATATAGGTCGATGGTTTGAGCAGCAAAAGTTCGCGTCCACGGTGTCGCACGGTGGCGGTATCTCCGTAACGTGAGGTACTGAAAGAAGTATTGGACACCTCAGCGAGAGTGTCCAATACTTTGAATCCTATGTTGTGACGGGTTTCGGCATATTCGGCGCCGATGTTACCCAGTCCCACTATCAGATATTTCAAAACGCTTAACTATTTTGCGTTACGAGCAGCAGCCTGAGCAGCAGCAACGGCACGGGTAGTACGAACGGCGCAAACTGCGGTGGTTGCGGGGGTCAGAATGGTGAGGTTATCGTATTGGAGGTCGCTTACGAAGATCGACTTGCCAATACCCAACTCGGTGATATCAACTTCGAGTACGTCGGGCAGGTTCTCAACCAGACCGCTAACCATCAGTTTACGACGGCTTTGCATCAGTTTACCACCCAATTTAACACCTGCCGAGTTACCGGTCAGACGAACGGGGATTTCGATAGCAACGGGTTTACCCTCTTGAACGCGATAGAAATCGATGTGGAGGATTTGCTCTTTTACGGGGTGGAATTGTACCTCGCGCATTACACCTACCTCTTTTTTGCCCTCGATGTCAATTTCAACGATATAGGCGTTGGGAGTGTAGATAAGGGGTTTGAGGGCTTTCTCCTCGATTGCGAAAGTTACCTCTTCGGTGCCACCATAGATAACGGCGGGAACCATACCCTCACGACGGAGAGCCTTGGTGTTTTTTTTGCCATAAGCCTCACGCTTAACGGCGGTCAGTTGCAAAGTTTGCATAGTTCTAATAAATTTAATGTGTTATAAAAAACCTTCAACACTACTCAGAGCGGTTTGGCTTTTGTTGTGGTCGTTACTTGCCCCACAACATCGGTTAATCCCGTTCCCCATAAGTGTTTGCGGGCGCAAAGATACTTCTTTTATTCGAAATGAGCAAATTTTCGGAAGATTAGTCGCGGGGTTTGGGTGTGTAGATTTGGTTGTGATTTGAATTTTGTATGTAAGTAATTGACTTTCCGCCTTTTAATGGTGTGGTATGCTCCGCGGAATAAAAAATATTTAAAAAAGTTGGCGTAAAATTTGTTTGATAGCGAAAATTATGCTTACCTTTGCGTCACCAATTCGAAAAGTGCTGCCCAGGTGGCGAAATTGGTAGACGCGCTCGTTTCAGGTGCGAGTGCCGAGAGGCTTGCAGGTTCGACTCCTGTCCTGGGCACGAAAAAAGAGAGATTCCAACGAATCTCTCTTTTTTTTTGTGCCTAGGGCACCCGTTAATACAATCCCTCCTAAATCCTCCCTTACCAAGGGAGGACTTTTAAATTATAGTAAAGAGAGGTTCCTTGATAGGGAATCTCTCTTTTTTTTGTGCCCAGGTGGCACAGATATATCAGCATACAGGCCTTAGGTGGGGGGTGCCTATGTTATTTTCGGATTAATCTTGCGACGTGTTGGTCTACCTCGGTGTATAGTTCGGTGTAGTTCAGGCCTACGACGACCCCGTCGCTGACCACAATGCGGCCGTCTACAACAACCGTCTTAACATCGGCTGCCTTGCCACAATAGACCAATGTCGAAACTATGTCGTGCAGCGGGTGGAAGTGCGGGCGTGAGGTGTCCACAAGGATAATATCCGCCAACGCTCCCTCGGCCACAATGCCTAATTCGCCCTCACGTCCCAAAGCCTTGGCACCTTCGACGGTAGCCATACGCAGGGCTTGATAAGCAGGCAACACCGTGGGGTCGTTACCCGACACCTTTTGGAGCAGTGCTGCCGAGCGCATTTCGTCCCACATATCGAGGTCGTTGTTGGAGCACGTGCCGTCGGTTCCGAGTGCCACGCTGACACCCTCTTGTTGCAATCGCCATACGGGAGCCGTGCCGCTCGATAGTTTCATATTACTTTGGGGATTGTGTACCACGCCCACCTTTTTGTCGCGCAGGATTTGGATGTCGCGGTCGGTGAGTTTTACGCAGTGAGCGGCTATGGCTGGCAGGTCGAGATACCCCAGCGAGTCGATAAACTCCACGGGTGTACAGCCATACTTGGCCGCAATTTGAGCCACCTCGTCGTCGGTCTCGGACAGGTGGAGATGTACCGCCAGATTCAACTCTCGGCACACCTCCAAGCCACGTTGCAGGTTGGCTTTCGAGCAACTATACGGCGCGTGAGGTGCAACTCTGACACTCACTCGGTCGCACTCCTTGGCTACTGTCACACACTCCACAACGTCACTCTCGAAACCCTCCATTCGTCCATCCACAAAACAGGGCGACACCACCGTGCGGATACCCATTTCAATGGCTTGGCGTGCCACAGCGGCCTCATCCCAATACATATCGGCAAAGGTGGTTGTGCCACCTTCCAACATTTCGGCGATTCCAAGACGTGCGCCCAGAGTAATATCGTCGGTTGTGAGTTTGGCTTCGAGAGGCCAGATGTGGTCGTTCAGCCACGTCATCAGCGGAATATCGTCGGCATAACTACGCATCAGGGTCATTGCTGCGTGGGTGTGCAGGTTGATAAGTCCCGGCATCAGGATTTGTCCTTGTGCGTCTATGTCGGTAAGATTGTCGGCGTTTCGTTTCACAAATTCGGCCGTACGTTCCCCCGTCGCATCAATCATAGTGATGCGATTGCCTTCGATGCCCACATTTGCTCTCAGGGGGTGTCCCTCTGTGGGGGCGGTCATCGTAAGTGTCGTGGCATTGCGAAACAGGAGTGCCATAACGCGGGATTTTTGAGGTGTTTGTTTGTCGTTGTCGGCCGTCGGGGTAGAGGCTTACGGTACTGCGTTACCCTTCACTACGATGGTGTGTCGTTTGTCGGGGGTGTTGGTATAGATGTCTATGGCCTTGTAGAATACTCCCGACTCTTTTTTGCTGGGTTCATAGGTTACCGTCAGCGTTGTTTTGGCTCCCGGCATTACGGGTTTACGTGGGAAATCCACTTTGGTGCAGGTACACGACGTTACGGCTTTGATAATAACCAGCGGAGCGGAGCCTGTGTTGGTGAACGCAAACTCACATTTTACACTCTCGCTTTTGTGCGGTATTTTGCCAAAGTCGTACTCCAACGAGTCGAATTGCATCTTCGGGGCGCTTGATTGTGCCCAAAGTCCGCCCACGCCCAGCGTGAACACGACAGCCAGCAGTATCTGTTTGATGCGCATAACGGATTAGTTCAATTTAAATATATAGGTAATAGTACCTTGTTGGCTTGTGGTGCCTTGCTCCACGGCGTTGAAACGTGTTCCGCGAGCCGCTTTGATTGCAGCATCCACAAGTGTTTTGGTGTTTGTTGTCGAACCTTTGGCCTGATACTCGGCGCTGGTAACCACACCTGCGGCGTTCACCACAATGCGTACCACCACACGTCCCTCCTCGGTGCCGTTGTAAGCGGGTCGATTCAGGCTTCCAACCAGGCTACGGCCCGACAGGTCGAACGACACACCCGAAGTGCCCTGTCCGCCACCTTCGACGTGTGCACCTCCGAGTGAGCCTTGTTCGCTACCCTGATTACCTTCGGCCTTGTCGCTTTCGCCCTCGCTCTTGGCATCGCTACCCACGGTACGGCCGGGGAACAGAGCCTTTTTGTTGACCTCTCGCGGTTTGGGCTCGGGCTCCACCACCTCTTCCACCTTTTGGGGTTTGGTTTGAGGTTTCTGCAACACGGCGGGTGCATCCTCTTGTTGCGAGGTTACGATGTCTTGCTCGACTTTGGGTGCTTTGGGTCGCGGTGCTGCGGGTTTGGGCGCGGGTTGACTCATTGCCATATCCACACGTCCCGAGCCTGTGGCTGTGGTACCGAAATCGACCAAAATACCCTCATCGGCGTTGGGCATTTCGATGGTAAACGACGCGAATACCAACACACCGACCAATGCCACCAGATAGGCGGCAAGGGCTATGATTCCGCTGCGACGGCTGCGGCTGTTATCATCCGGGTCGTAATAGTACATATCCTACTTCTTTTGGATTGCCATTATCAATTGGTAGTTGTTGCGAGTGGCGATGGTCATCACATCCACAACGTTTTGGATAGGCACCGTATTGTCGGTGTGCAACGATATGGTGGGAGTCTCCTCGCTGGCAAGTTTTTGTTGCAACACGCTTTCGAGTTGGTCCAACTCGACGGGTTGCATCTCGACATAGTAGTTCAGGTTCTTGTCGATAGACACCGATGTGTAGGCCTTCTCTTTGAGTTGGTTTTCGCCTTTGGGCAGCACGAGTTTCAACGCATTGGGGTTAATCATCGTGGTTGCCACCAACAGGAAAATCAACAGCAGGAACATCAGGTCGGTCATCGAGGCCGAGCCAAACGACTGTTCGGTTTTGTTAATTCGTTTGATAGCCATTGTGTTACTTGCTTACGGGTTGGTTGAGGATGTCCATAAAGGCAATCGAGTTGGCCTCCATACGGAAAATCAGACGCTCGATGCGAGCCACCAGATAGTTGTAGCCGAAGTATGCGGGGATACCCACAATCAGACCGGCCACGGTGGTAAGCATTGCAACATACATACCGCCGGCAAGCACACTCATATCAACCACGCCACCTGCGCCTTCCATTGCCATAAACGCTTGAACCATACCGATTACGGTTCCCAAGAAACCAATCATCGGAGCACCGCCCGAAATCATCGACAGATAGGGCAGACCCTTCTCCAATTTGGCAACTTCGAGGTTTGCGGCGTTCTCGATAGCGTTTTGCACATCACCCATCGGGCGACCAATGCGCTCGATACCCTTCTCAATCATACGGGCGATGGGGGTGTTGGTGCGACGGCAAGCGTCGAGTGCGGCGTCGATACGTCCGTCCGAGATATAGTCACGGATGCGGTTCATAAAGTTCATATCCATTTGGGTCGCTTTGCGGATTGACACGAAACGCTCCACAAAGATGAATACCACAACTCCTCCCAGAGCCAGCAGTAACCACATCAACCATCCGCCCGATTGGAACAGTTCCCACAGGCTCATACTTTTGGAGGTAGTCTCCGCCATTTGATTAACAAGTGCCGTGCTATCAACGGCTTGCAACATTTGAATCATAGTGTTTCTTTCTTATTTTTAGTTTATTTATTTGCGTGCGTAGTTTGTTGATACAACGTCGGTTACGTTGGGTTTATTGCCCCGTTGCGGGGGCTTTGTTGCCGGTATTCCGATAGTCGGGGTTGTCGAAATAGGCATCCTCGCGTTCGGAATCCGTTGCAAATTTACGATTTCTCTTGTTTTTTCGCGTAAAAAGTTCGCGCAAAGAGTTAAAATCTTTTTTGAAGTACAAGCCGATACCACTCTCTTGCAGACCCTGGTTCTCGTCAAAACGGGTGATAGTCTGCGAGAATCCTTTCAATTTAAGACTTCCAGAGCGGTTGAGCAGCCACGTCAGGAAGAAGTCGCCCGACAAGTTCGAGGCGTTGTTGGCAACACCCGTTGTGGCTCGGTCGCTGACGTAGTTACCCTCGATTTCGAGCAGCAGACGGTTGTTGATAAGTCCTTTGGAGAATCCGAAGTCAAACTCGTCGCCCGTAAGTTCGTTGCTCGGGATATATCGCAGGATGATGTCGTATTGGTCGCTCGACAACCAACTGCTGAGTTGGTTTGACAGGAACTCAAATCCCGTGGCACTACCCACCGCGCCCACACTAAGTGACTCATTGGCACCTCCCGACTCCGAATAGAAACTTCCGAAGGCCAGCAGCGAGAAGAATTGTGTGGCGGTCATCTCCTGGGTTGTCATCGCATTGGCCACCACGTTTTGGATTTCGAGGTCGGCGTTGGGCACCTCCACATCAAACGCAATGGTGGGGTGCATCAACTCGTCGGTGAGTCGGATGCGACACTCCACGGGTACATTTCCTCGGAGCATTTCGCTGTTGCCTGCTGCCAGCGGTGCCAGCGAGGCTTTGAGTTTGTAGACTGCCTCCAACGACAGCAACGCTCCCGTGGGGTCACCCGTCCAGGTGATGGTTCCGCCCGGCACGATTTGGAACTTCTTGTCGGCAAACAGGTTGTGCATTGCAAAGTTGTAGACACCCTCGACAATAGTCACCGCGCCGTGCATTGTAAATGCGTCGGTTGCCGTGTCCACATTGATTGATAGGTTGCCCTCGCCGCGACCCTGCATATCGCCACCCATTGTGGGGTCGATAATCAGCACCAACTCGGCATCGGGGGTCAGGTCAATATCCAATCCCAATTTGAAGGGTGTACCACCTTCATCCATACGTTTGCGTTTGCGCTCATAGGCCATAAGTCGGCTTTGGAGGTAGTCGGTGCTGTCGGGCACAAAACTATCGGCATCGACCCATCGCACAAACGAAGCACTCGAAGCCTGGGTTGTGCTGTTGAGCGGGAAGTAGAACTTCGAATCGCCCGTAGGTCGTGCCCTTGCGGTCATCACTGCACCCATATTGTCGCCCCTGATTGAGGCCGAGCCCGAGGCGTAGAGTTTGCCATAGAACATTTCGTTGTCCTTGGCGGTAGTGTTGAGCACCATCAGGTTTTCGGGTCGCAGGTCGATGTTGTATTTGATGTTTTTGAGGTGGTTCAAATCTACGTTAAGTCCCACGTTGCAGCGTTGTCCGCGCACATCGGTGGCAAAGTTGGGTCGCAGGCTGATTACGTTGTCCTTGAAATCGACCATAACCTTGTCCATACCATACCTCACGTTGAGGTAACTGATGGTGGTTTCGAATCTCGGTGCTGTGGCCAATCCGTTGATTTTGACTTGCGGACGTTCGCCTGTGAAGTCACCCGTAACTCTCAGTCGTGCGTTGGCCTTGCCCGTAGTGTTTTGCAACACATCCTCCAATATCGGGTCGAGCAGCGACAGGTGCAGACTGTCGGCGGTAACATCGGCCATAAAGCGTTTTTGTGTAGGACTATAAAATCCTGTCACCACGTTGCCGCCCGTACGTCGATTGTCGAGCATCACCGCCACGCGCTGACGTTGGAAGTCCCAGCGCGAGTTAATTCTCACGGGAGCCACATCCACTCCGCTTACCCTCATACTGTCGATATCCACCTTGGCATTCAGACGGCCGCCCTTCAATGCCGACACAAGGTCTACTTTACCATTAGCCATAGCCGAGATGTCGTAGCCCACCGTCTTGGCAATCTTCAACAGCGGTGTCAGGTCCATATTCGAAAGACTCACACGCAACGTATCTCGGTAACTGCGCGAGGCCACACCATCGATGCGCAACGAGTCGGTATCGGCACCTCCGAGTCCGCCTTTCGATGGCGAACTAATCACAAAGTTGCGTACTGCGATGCGTGCCGTGTCATAGACTATGCCCTCGGAGTTGATATACCACGTCTTGTTGTCGTTTGTGATGTGCGACGGCGTTACAAATACCTCCACGGCACGTCCGTTCTCGGTCTGGGTCATAAAGGTGCGCAATCCCAACATCGCCGAGTACTTCTCCTCGGTATTGGCAAAACGGGTCGAAAGGCTCAGATTGTGGTTCTTGGCACCGCCCTGCACTCGGAGGTTGGGAATGTAGAGTTGCTTGACATAGAGGTTGCCCGCGGTCAGACGCATTGCCAGCGAGTCGTTTTTGTTGTCGGCATTGACATTAAGACCCGTGGCAAACATATCGTTGTATTCGAGATAGTCCGACGAGGCGGTGAGGCTGAAATCCTCGCTCACGGGGTTGAACATAAAGCGCAACGTGGTGCCGTCGGCAATCTGCAAACCTTCGGCAATGGAGCGGGTGAGGTTTTTGACATCCTTGCAGCGAACGCTCAGCATTGCGTAGTCGTTGATGTCGGCTTGGGTTGTGGTGCGAACTTTTCGACGCTTGGGTTTCTGGGTTTCGAGTAGCGGCAGGTAGTTGTCGGCAAAACTTCCCAGGTAGGCAAGAATATCGTTGTACGACAAGCGGCTGCGGAACTCGGCGTCGGCAAATTTCGATTCGAATTTCAGATATTTGCTCTGCTCGTTGTTGTGTCCCATCAGCATTATGCGCTCGCCATAGAGTACCTCGTCGTTGAAGTGATAGGTGCTGTTGGTGATGTAGGCCTCGCCCGCAAGGTCGTCCAATCCCGTAAGTTCCATATTGACCCACGCATCAAACGCAATCACGGCCACCGAATCTCGGTGGTTGAATCCCAAAGCCCGCAGGTCGCCGCGAGAGACTTTCAGGTCGGCCAAGTATAGTGGTTTGGGTTCGTTGAAATCGGCTGTGGCGTGGAGTCCGAATTTCAGGTTGGGGTCGCGGCTTTCGATAGCGGTTGTGATGCACTGACGGTCGATAGTACCCTCGCCGTTGATGCCGCCATAGGTGTAGTCCAGCAGTCGCACACTATCGACTGCAACCTTATAGTCGGCATCGAAACCTTCGGCGGTGAGTGCGCCATTAAGCGATGCGTCGAGTGTGATGTTGCCAATCTTGGGTGTCGAGAGCAGTCGCGAGAGCGCAAAATCGGAGGCCGAAACTCTGTAATTGGTTGTATAGCCACCCTCTGTACGCTTTTTCATCGCGGCGTGAACGTGCGCCACACCCGAGAGAGCCGAAAGTGTAAGGTCTGTTTTGAAATTCTCCATCGAGCCACGCAGTGTTCCCCCCACGCGCATACGTCCTTGGGTGGCCAGCATCTTTTCGATACTTTGGGGCAGTGTCTTTTGGGTCACGCCCTTCACCAGAGTCTGCACAGCCTCGGCGTCGGCGTTCACACTTCGGATGTTGAGGTCCCATACGGTGGTCGGGAAATCGGGCAGTCCGCGCGAGGTGAAGTCGGCCACAATGCCCACACCCTCGATGTCGGCACTTGTGACGTGACCCTCAAAACGCGACAACACATTATCAACCGAGCAATTGAGGTTGGTTGCCGTCAGGTCGATGTTTTGGAATGTGTCGGCAAAATAGGCCAGTGTGCGTGTTGTGATAGTTGAGTTGTGAGCCACCACATTGGTGCGTACCGAGTCGATGTAACTCGAATAGGTGTCCCAACTGCGACCCGTCAGGTGTATCTTGGGCATAATCATTCGGGTGTCGGAGTTGATGATTCCCACATTGTCCAGCCACACCTTGCCCTCGTGCACCATAATGTTGTCACTGCGGAGCGTATCCACACGGAATCCGCTAATCTCGTTGAACGAAGCCCCTTGGAGCGACATACATACGCTGTCGTCAATAACCTTGAACTCGTTCAAACACAACGTGTCGAGGTCAATAATCATATTGCCGTAGTCGATGGGACTGTCAAACTCTTTGAGGTTGAGGTATTGCGAATAGCGCAGTCGCGCACCTCGTATGGCATCAAATTCGATTCGGAAATCACGTTTTTTGCCGGGTTTGCGTGCCGACTTGATACGTTCCACCACCTCTTTGATGTTGATGTTGTCGTGGTCGTCTTCGTGCAACGTAAAACCTCCGTCACGCAGGCTTACTTGACCAAAGTGCAGATGCAGAGGACGCGGGATGATGCTTTTGACGGGAGCCTCGACGTGGCTGACATAAATCATTGTATCACCTTGGAAATCCTCTACATAGAAATCTTCGATGGTAATTGTGAGCGGGAACGTTATGGCCAATTTCGAGAGTTCTACGCGCGCACCAAGCCACTCGCTTGCCTTGCGTGTTCCCCAACGTGCAGCACCTGTCTGAACGCTTGGAATTGTGAAGGCCAGCGACACAAGCAAAACGGCAATTATCGACAATATTATCACTGCCGATATGAAACCTGCCAATATTTTTATAACTTTGCTCACGAAATACACTTTGCTCAACTTACAAAGTTACCATTTTTTATCGAAATCAAAAGCATCCAAACCCGATTAATCGCACTTTTAGTTATGGATATTACGATTTTAGGCATTGAGTCGTCGTGCGACGATACCTCGGCAGCCGTCATCCGCGATGGCGTTTTGCTTATCAATGTTATTGCAAGTCAGGCAGTTCACGTCAAATATGGCGGTGTTGTGCCCGAGTTGGCGTCGCGTGCCCACCAACAGAACATAATTCCGGTGGTCGACACCGCAATCAAGGAGGCGGGCATCACTCCCGACAAAATTGATGCTATTGCCTTCACCCGAGGTCCCGGTTTGTTGGGCTCGCTGCTGGTCGGTGTGTCGTTTGCCAAGGGTTTGGCTCTCGCAAAAGATATACCGCTTGTGGAGTGTAACCACCTGCAAGGCCACGTTTTTTCGCATTTTATCGACCTGCCTGACCGTCAGGTGCCGCATCCCGAGTTTCCGTTCTTGTGTCTGTTGGTGTCGGGTGGCCACACCCAACTGATTGTGGTGCGCGGACCGCTCGAAATGGAGATTGTGGGTACCACTATTGACGATGCTGCGGGTGAGGCTTTCGACAAGTGTGCCAAGGTTATGGGTTTGCCCTATCCGGGAGGCCCCGTTATCGACCGCCTGGCCAAGGAGGGTGACCCCGAGCGATTCTCGTTTGCCAAACCTCGTGTGGATGGATTTGATTATAGTTTCAGCGGACTCAAAACTTCGTTCCTCTACACCCTGCGCGACCGTGTGGCCGAGAATCCCGACTTTATCGAACAGAATAAAGCCGACCTGTGTGCCTCACTCCAAAAGGCTATTATCGATACCCTCCTGCACAAACTTATCAAGTGTGCCAAGGAGTACGGTATCAAGGATATAGCCATTGCGGGCGGAGTGTCGGCCAATTCGGGATTGAGGACTGCTGTCGAGGATGCGTGTCGTCGTCGCGGCTGGCGTGCGTTTTTGCCTGAGTTGAAGTTCACCACCGATAATGCGGCAATGATTGCAATGGTGGGTCTGTTCCACTACCAACGAGGCGAATTTACCGACCTCGGTATTGCACCCTCGGCCAAACTCTAAACCACATTATATCACCTACTACAAAAGGCTGCTAAACCATCTGGTTAGCAGCCTTTTGTAGTAAATTGACGAGTGCGCACCTATTTGCAGGCGATAGCGTCAATTTCGACCTTCACGCCGAGCGGCAGTGCTGCCACTTGATAACATACGCGAGCAGGTTTGTCGCCCGTGAAATGTTCGGCATACACAGCGTTCATTGCGCCAAAGTCAGCAATGTCGGCCAGCAGTACGGTTGTCTTGACCACATTGTCGAAGGTCATACCTGCCTCGGCGAGTATGTGCCCCACATTGGCCAACGACTGACGAGTCTGAGCCTCAATGCCTTCGGCTACGGTGCCTGTTGCTCCGTCCACGGGAAGTTGGCCCGAAATATAGAGTGTTCCGTCTACCTCGACTGCTTGCGAATAGGGGCCCACGGCTTTGGGTGCCAGGGGCGATGCGATAATATTTTTCATCGTGTCTATTTGTTAATTACGTTAAGCCAATTTTGTAGCGAGGTGTAGAACTCCGCGCGCCACTTGTCGAGTCGTCCGGGCCCCTCCAAGAAACCCCATCCGTGACCGCCGTCGGGGTAGATGTGCATAGTGTGTGGACCCTTGTGGGCACGCAGACTCTCGGCATACATCAGCGGGT
>JAFTYJ010000077.1 GCA_017464745.1 Rikenellaceae bacterium
CTCAATCTTGGCGGTCTCCTCGTAGATAATCGAAGCCAAGGTGGTAACCTGCGCACGGGTCATATGCAACTTTTCGGCTTGGGCTACGCGACCGGGACTCCAAAAGTGCTCATACTCGCGTTTCATTCGACAGAAGAACTCCTCGGGGGTGATGCTCCAATATACCTCGTAGGTGTTGGGCAGAATCATTCCGAACAACTCTTTGGCCGATGATACGCCAAGTTTGGTGTGTAACTCGGGGTTGTGGAAAGCCTCGACAATGGCTGCCGAGTCGGGTTCGATTTGGGGAGCGAGTTTGGCGGCCAACAGATAGGGGTCACGCACGTTGTTGAAGGTGATGTTGAGCGGGGTTTGCTCGCCGAGGTTGAACATTCTTGCAACCTGAACATACGACATTCCGGGGCGCAATTCATAGCGACCTGCTCGAACATTGCTGTCAAGTCCGATGTGTCGGGCATACCAATCGAAAGCCGATTTGTAGCGAATCTTGCGGTCGCCCGTAAGCGAATCCAGCAGAGCCTCATACGAGGTGCCGTGGGGAACATATACCATTCCGGGGTTACGAACACATCCGGTGCGTGTGGTTATCAGGATGCAACCCGCCACGAGGACGAGTGTGACGAAGGTCATACATCCCACAAGTGCGAGTCGGCGCAAATTTTTCTTGGTCATCTTTTGTCGATTTTATTGCAAAGATAATAAAAATTTGTAATTTTGCACCCGGGTAAGTCTTATACGACCAGCTCCTGTCGAACTCCCCCAGGTCAGGAATGAAGCAAGGGTAGACGGTTGTAGCGGTGCGATATAAGGAGCTTACCCTTTTTTTTGTGGACTAAAATCAAGGGCTGTATGTAATGCGTTACATACAGCCCTTGATGTGCTAATACTTTGATTGAATGTGTGTTAGTCCTCTGTGGTGGTGTTGTTTTTGTCGAGGAATTTCTCGACGAATTTGTCTTCAATCTTTTGGTAGGTGCCTACAACAGCATCCTCCACAGCCTGATAACCGGCCACTGCACCGTTCTCAATTTTCTTGTAGGTGTCCACTACTTTTTTCTCAATCTTGGTTGTTTTCAATTTGTATTCGCCCAATCTCGGAGCGTTGGTCAAGGCTAATCCCGTGGTGGAACTTGGGGCACAAGTGGCAGTAGTGCGTACCTATTTCGGACTTTTGGCTGATGTCGTGCGTGCGCCGCATCGCCCCTTTAAGTTGGAGAGTGCACGCCACCTGATGATGTCGATGTTGTATGGCTATCTGCACGGGCGTTCGGCGGCTGTGGCAAGTGTAGAGTCGCGCAGTGAGCGTATGTATTCACGTTTTTGCGATTTGTTGCGTCGTCATTGTCGCCACTCGCGCGAGGTGAGTTTCTATGCTGCGCAACTCGGAATCACCCCCAAGTATCTGTCACTGATTGTCAAGGCCGAGAGTGGGCTTACGGCGGGCGAGTGCATCGACGATTGGGTAATTACGGAGTGCAAGGCGTTGTTGTCGTCCACGTCGTTGAGTGTGGGTGTCATAGCCTCGCGTCTGAACTTCCCGTCGCAATCCGTATTTGGCAAATATTTCAAGCGTGTGACGGGCTTGTCGCCCAAGGAGTACCGAGAGTCGTTGCGCGAGAATCTGCCTTAATATATTATAGGTATACAAAAGAGAGGGTGTCCAACGTGTTTGGACACCCTCATCTTTTTGCCCTTGGGCAAAACTCTCGACCTTAGTCTTTGAGTTTCGCGCTCAGGAACTCGCGGTTCAGGCGGGCGATGTGGGCAATCGAAATTGCTTTGGGGCACTCAGCCTCGCACGCACCGGTGTTGGTACAGTTACCGAAACCCAGTTCGTCCATCTTGGCAACCATCGCTTTGGCACGACGGGCACCCTCTACGCGACCTTGGGGAAGTTTGGCAAGGCTCGATACGCGGGCTGCAACAAACAGCATTGCACTACCGTTCTTGCAAGTTGCAGCGCAAGCACCGCAACCGATACAAGCCGCAGCATCCATACTCTCGTCGGCATCAGCCTTGGGAATAGGAATTGCGTTACCATCGGGCACCGAGTTGGTACGTACCGAAACGAAACCACCAGCTTGCAGGATTTGGTCGTAAGCACCACGGTTCACAACCAAGTCACGAATTACGGGGAAGGCTGCCGAACGCCAAGGTTCAATGGTGATGGTGTCGCCATCTTTGAACTTACGCATATAGATTTGGCAGGTGGTAACCGCTTGTGCGGGACCGTGTGCGTGGCCGTTGATGTGCAGCGAGCACATACCGCAGATACCCTCACGGCAGTCGTGGTCAAATGCCACAGGCTCCTCACCTTTTTGAATCAGCTCGTTGTTCAGGATGTCGAGCATTTCGAGGAACGAAGTGTCGGGCGAGATGTTCTTAATGGGATATTCCACGAACTTACCCGCGCTTTTAGCGTCTTTCTGACGCCATATCTTTAATGTAAAATTCATAGTTGCTTGTTATTAAAGTTGAACGTCAGTATTAGTCTTTGTAGTTACGTTGAGCGCGGTGAACGAACTCGTAGTCCAGAACCTCTTTGGTCATCTCGGGCTCAGCGTCCTCACCCTTGTACTCCCAAACGGCTGCGAATGCAAACTTGTCGTCATCACGTTTAGCCTCACCCTCTTCGGTTTGGTGCTCGGTACGGAAGTGACCACCACACGACTCCTCACGGAGAAGGGCGTCACGAGCCATCAGTTCACCAAGTTCGAGGAAGTCAACCAAGCGGAGTGCTTTCTCCAACTCAACGTTGAACTCTTTGTCGCCACCGGGAACCAATACGTCGGCCCAGAACTCTTTGCGAAGTTTTTGAATCTCGACGATTGCTTTCTCCAAGCCCTCTTTGGTACGAGCCATACCAACGTACTCCCACATAATGTGGCCCAGACGTTTGTGAAGGTCGTCAACGGTTTGTTTACCCTTAATCGAGAGCAGTTTGGCGATTTTCTCCTTAACATCGGCCTCGGCTTTGTCGAATGCGGGGGTGTCGGTCGAAACCTTCGGAGCCTGGATTTTCTTCGCCAGGTAGTCGCCGATGGTGTAAGGCAGAACGAAATAACCGTCGGCCAAACCTTGCATCAGAGCCGAAGCACCCAGACGGTTTGCACCGTGGTCCGAGAAGTTGGCCTCACCGATAGCATACAGACCGGGGATGGTAGTCATCAGGTTGTAGTCAACCCAGATACCGCCCATAGTGTAGTGAACTGCGGGGAAGATCATCATAGGCTCCTCGTAGGGGTTCACGTCGGTAATCTCCTCGTACATATCAAACAGGTTGCCGTAGCGTTGTTTGATGATATCTTTACCCAGACGCTCGATAGCGGTTTTGAAATCAAGGAATACAGCCAGACCGGTCTCGTTTACGCCGAAGCCTGCGTCGCAACGCTCCTTAGCAGCACGCGATGCAACGTCACGGGGAACGAGGTTACCGAATGCGGGGTAGCGGCGCTCCAAGTAGTAGTCGCGGTCCTCCTCAGCGATGTCGCTGGGTTTCTTGGTACCTTTGCTCAGTGCCTCTACGTCCTCGATTTTCTTGTGAACCCAGATACGGCCGTCGTTACGCAGCGACTCCGACATCAGGGTCAGTTTGCGCTGTTGAGTTCCGTGAACGGGGATACAGGTGGGGTGGATTTGGGTGAAGCTGGGGTTTGCAAAACCAGCA
>JAFTYJ010000012.1 GCA_017464745.1 Rikenellaceae bacterium
ACATTCAACATACGGCTTTATTCTATTTCAATAAATCTCCGAGTCAAAATTACAATAAATTCGAAAATAATCCGTACTTTTACCGAAAATTAACAACGCTTATGAGAAAATTACTTTTAGTCATATTGGCCGCAATGCCTTTGGTATGTTCGGCACAATTCAAATACAAAGATGTTAAGTGCAACCCCGAATATCTTACAGGAGCAGTCAGCACCAACTCGGATGGCTCGGTTTATATCGAGCGCACTATTAACACCGAGGGCAAAACTGCTGCACAAGTAATGTCGATTGTTGATGCACTTGTCGGAGGTGTTTCGGCACCTGCCAAATATATCGAGGTCAATCAATCGGACCGTATGCGCATCTATCGTATCGAAGACAAACTTGTATTCCGTCAGAATTTCATCAATTCGAATGTCGCCACTATGGCTGCACGTTTGATGATTTCTGTTGAAAACAATCAGGTTGTGGTTAGACTCGACAATATTATATATCGTATAGGCTCTACCGCTACCACCACTACAAGTATGCCACACGACAAATGGAAAAGCGGTTATTCGGTAGCCGACAGTGAGATTGAGATTATCACTGCCGAGGAGATGATTAGCGACAAGGAGGCTCTTAAAATCAACAAGACAAACTCCGCCTATAATGCCGAGGTTGGCAATCCGTTCGAAAAAGCAGAGTCAAGTGTGCCTTCGTGCGTACTGCGCCGTTATCCTGCCAAGTTCCGTGTCAAAACAATCGACTATATAGATGCACTGACCGAGGTAATCGCCAAACGCCTGCAATAAAAGTGTAAAAAAACTGTCGAAAAATTTGTCGTGTACAATATTTGCATTAAATTTGCACTACCAACCTGAATAATGAATATGAACGCTATTATCAACATCCATCATCATCTTCACCATATCTTCGAAAGATAGGGCAGATGCCGATTGTGTTGTTGATACGTGTGCATAAACATAACACCAAAGCCTGCCTATAATCGGTGGGCTTTTTTGATTAAATAACGATAATTCCCAAACACTAACAGATATGCTCAGAATAGCAATTCAAACCAAAGGACGACTCAACGAAGACAGCACCGAGTTGCTGAGCGATGCAGGAGTCAAAATCAAAGACAGCAAACGCAAATTCCTCGCACAAGCCGAGAACTTCCCTATCGAGGTACTCTACTTGCGCGACGATGATATTCCCCAAACCGTAGCCTCGGGCCTGGCCGACATCGGTATTGTAGGTCTCAACGAGGTAGAGGAGAAAGGGCTGAAAGTAGATGTGCTCCAAAAACTTGGGTTCGGTGGTTGTCGCTTGTCGCTGGCTCTGCCCAAGGATGAGCCATACAACGGTCCAAAGTACTTTGCAGGCAAAACTATCGCTACGTCGTATCCCAACATTCTGCGTCGCTATATGGCCGAGCAGGGTGTAGATTGCAAGGTTGCCGAGATTTCGGGCTCGGTTGAGATTGCTCCCGCGGCAGGTCTGGCCGATGCAATTTTCGACATCGTGTCGTCGGGTGGAACTTTGGTTTCAAACGGTCTGGTCGAGGTCGAGAAGGTGTTGTTCTCGGAGGCTGTGCTGATTGGTACTCCCGGAATGAGTGCCGAGAAAAAGGCCGTTGTTGACGAACTTATGTTCCGCTTTGAGTCGGTTATTGACAGCCGTGGCAAGAAATACATACTTATGAACATCCCCACCGACGCTGTTGATAAAGCCGTTCAGGTTATTCCCGCGATGCGTTCTCCGACCATTATGCCCTTGGCACAAGAGGGTTGGTGTTCGATGCACTCGGTAGTCGAGGAGAAAGACATCTGGGACAAAATCAAAGCACTCAAAGAGATTGGCGCCGAGGGTATTCTGGTGCTGTCGCTCGAAAAAATGATACGATAATGAAACTCTATATTAACCCAAACCGAGAGGAGTGGCCCGCCATTGTGTCGCGCCGAATTTCGAGCGATGAGGCTGTCGAAAGCCGAGTTGTTGAGATTTTGGATAAGGTGCGCACAGGTGGTGACGCGGCTCTCCGAGAATTAGCACAGGCAATTGACGGCTACACACCCGAGAGTTTTGTGGTGTCGGACGAGGAGTTTACCCGCGCTGAAGCCGAGGTGTCGGAGCAGATGAAACAGGCACTAAAAAGTGCCGCCGAGAATATTCGCAAATTCCACTCGGCACAACGCTTTGAGCCTATTGAGGTCGAAACTGCCGAAGGTGTGCGTTGCATCCAACGTGCCGTGCCTATTCAACGTGTGGGATTGTATATCCCCGGAGGTAGTGCGCCGTTGTTTTCGACTGTGCTGATGTTGGCCATTCCTGCGAGTGTTGCAGGTTGCCCCAATGTGGTAATGTGTACCCCCACCAACAAAGAGGGTAGAGTAGCCAACGAGGTGTTGTATGCCGCGCGTATGTGTGGTGTGCAGACGGTCTATAAGTTGGGAGGTGCTCAGGCAATCGCCGCTATGGCCTACGGAACGGAGAGTATTGGAAAGGTGGATAAAATCTTTGGCCCAGGCAACCGCTATGTAACCAAAGCCAAACAACACGTCAGTGTTGGTGACACGGCTATCGATATGCCCGCCGGTCCGTCGGAGGTGTTGGTTGTGGCTGACCATAGTGCCGAGCCTTCGTTTGCTGCGGCAGATATTCTTTCGCAAGCCGAACACGGCCCCGACAGCCAAGCCATTTTGGTGTGCAGTTCCAAGGAGTTTGCCGACAAGGTGGAAAGTGAGGTTCAACGTCAGTTGGCTCTTCTTCCGCGTGAGGCTATTGCCACCCGTGCACTCGACAATAGCCGCACGGTAGTGTTGGAGAGTGTGGATGAGCAGATTGCTTTTATCAATCTGTATGCTCCCGAGCACCTGATTATCTTGTGCCGCGAGCCGTGGGAGATTGCCAACCGCATTACTGCCGCAGGAAGTGTGTTTGTGGGAGCCTATTCGCCCGAGAGTGCAGGCGACTATGCATCGGGCACCAACCACACACTACCGACTTCGGGCTGGGCTACGGCTTACAGCGGAGTGAACTTGGATAGTTATATGCGCAAAATCACTTATCAGGAGTTGTCGCGCGAGGGTCTTATGGGACTTGCCAACACAATCATCACAATGGCCGAAGGCGAGGGTTTGGATGCCCACGCCGCAGCCGTAAAAGTCAGAGTAGGAAAGGAGAATCAGCAATGATACAAGACCCGACCACACTGTTCCGTGCCAACATTGCGGCACTGACACCCTATTCGACAGCAAGGGACGAGTACGAAGGCTCGCTTGGTGTATTTTTGGATGCCAACGAGAATCCCAACGAGAACGGCTACAACCGCTATCCCGACCCTCGCCAAACAGAACTCAAAAAGAAACTGTCGAAAATCAAAGGCATCGCCCCCGAACATATCTTTACGGGAAATGGTAGCGACGAGGCTATTGATTTGTGCTATCGTGTATTCTGCACCCCGTCGGTGGACAACGTTGTAGCAATTGCTCCAAGTTACGGAATGTATACCGTGGCGGCGGCTATTAACGATGTAGAGGTGCGCGAGGTGTTGCTGAACGAGGATTTCTCATTGCCCGTCGATAGATTGCTGGCAGCAGCTGATGCTCACACCAAGTTGATTTTCATCTGTTCGCCCAACAACCCGACGGCCAATTCGTTCGACCGCACCGAGATTGTCCGCCTTATTGAGTCGTTCGACGGTATTGTGGTGTTGGACGAGGCTTATATCGATTTTGCCGAGCAGAAGGGTTTTATTGGCGACTTGGACAAATATCCCAACCTGATTGTGTTGCAAACACTATCGAAGGCGTGGGGTATGGCGGGTCTGCGTTTTGGTTTGGCTTTAGCAGATAAGCGCATCATCTCGATGTTCAACCGCGTGAAATATCCCTACAACATCAACGTTGCAGCAACCCGTTTGGTGGGCGAACTGCTCGAATGTGACATCGAAAGTCAGGTCGAAGAGATTAAACACGAACGCACACGCTTGATGGAGTTTGCCCAAACGTTGAAGTGTATCAAAGAGATATATCCGAGCGATGCCAACTTTGTGTTGGTACGCACCGACAATGCCGACGCACTCTACAATGCGCTGTTAGAGGATGGCATCATCGTGCGCAACCGTACCCGTATGCCGCTGTGTGAGGGGTGCGTACGAATTACCATCGGAACTCACACCGAGAATACCAAACTGATTGAATCACTCGAAAAATACGACGCACAATGGCAACAAAAGTAATATTCATCGATCGTGACGGAACTATCATCGTCGAGCCGCCCGTGACCGAGCAAGTCAATACGTTGGAGGAGTTGCAATTTCTGCCGCACGCCATATCGGCCCTGCGTAGTATTGCCACACTCGACTACGAACTTGTGATTGCCACCAACCAAGATGGCCTCGGAACGGAGGTCTATCCGCAAGAGTGTTTCGATACAGTACAAGCCAAGATGATGGAGGTGCTGGCAGGTGAGGATGTTCGTTTTGACGATGTGCTGATTGACAAGAGTTTCCCACACGAGGGCCTCGACACCCGCAAACCGGGCGTAGGTATGTTCGGGAAATATCTCAACAATCCCGACTACGACCTGGCGGGAAGTTACGTTATTGGCGACCGCCTTACAGACATTATTCTTGCACGCAACTTAGGCACAAAGGGTATTCTGATTTGCAACAAAGAGAAGGGGGCTGAGATGCTTGCCGAGGCAGGTTTGACCGAGTCGTGCGCACTTGTAACCGAGGATTGGTGGGAGATTGCCGAGTTGGTCCGTCGTAGCGAACGTCGTGCAACAATCACCCGCAACACGCGCGAAACCCAAATTTCGATTACCGTCGATTTGGACGGAACAGGCGAGAGCAACATCAGCACGGGACTCAAATTCTTCGACCATATGTTGGACCAAATTGCCCACCACGGCGGAGTGTCGTTGCAGGTGCAGGCTACGGGCGACTTGGAGGTGGACGAACACCACACAATGGAGGACGTGGGCATTGCTTTGGGCGAGGCTCTGCGTCAGGCGTTGGGCAACAAACGCGGAATCGAGCGTTATGGCTTTGCGCTGCCTATGGACGAGTGCGATGCGCTTGTTACGTTAGATTTGGGCGGCCGCATCGACTTCGATTGGAGAGTTGAATTTACACGCGAGTATGTGGGCGACACCCCCACCGAGATGTTCAAGCACTTCTTCGGCTCGCTGTGTGCCGCAATGCAGGCCAACCTGCACATCGAGGCAAGAGGCGAGAACAATCACCACTTGGCCGAAGGAGTATTCAAGGCCTTTGCGCGTGCCCTGAAAGCCGCCGTGCGCCAAGATGTATTCAACTACACGTTACCGTCAAGCAAAGGAGTGTTATGATAGCAATCGTAGATTACAATACAGGCAACCTGCGTTCGGTTATCAACGCTGTGCGTAGAGCAGGTGCCGAATATGTGGTTACTGCCGACCGAGGAGTTATCGAGAGTGCCGACCGAGTACTTTTGCCCGGAGTAGGCGAGGCTTCGAGCGCTATGGCTAACCTCAGGGCTACAGGATTGGACGAGGTTATTCCCCGATTGACGGTGCCTGTACTCGGAATATGCATCGGAATGCAGTTGATGTGTGCCGGTAGCGAAGAGGGTAACGTTCGAACACTCGGAATTTTCCCCACCGAGGTACGTCGTTTTGTGGCAGACCATACGGCAGGTATCAAAGTTCCGCATATGGGTTGGAATACCATCACCGAGTTAAATTCTCCACTATTCCGCGGACTTGACAATGGAGCGTGGGTTTACTATGTTCACTCGTTTGCGCCCGACCTCTGCGACTGCACCATTGCTCACACGGAGTATGGTCGCACGTTCAGCGGTGCGCTTGGCCGCGACAACTTCTTCGGCACACAGTTCCACCCCGAAAAGAGCGGAACGGTAGGCGAACAAATCATCAGAAACTTTATGACCCTATGATAGAAATCATCCCCGCAATAGATATTATCGGCGGCAAATGCGTGCGCCTGACACAAGGCGACTACGACCGACTGACCACCTATGGCGACGACCCGGCAGAGATTGCTCGCAGTTATGAGGCTCTTGGCGTGCGACGACTGCACGTTGTGGACTTGGATGGAGCCAAAGCCTCGTCGCCAAGCAACCTTGCAGTTTTGGAACGCATCTGCGGGGCTACTTCCCTCGACGTGGAGTGGGGCGGAGGTATCAAATCCGAGCAGGCTCTTGCAGATGTTTTGGCAGCGGGTGCCAATCGTGCTATCTGTGGTAGCGTGGCAGTGTCGAATCCCGAACTTATTGATGAGTGGATTGAGAAATATGGTGCCGAACACATTATTCTTGGTGCCGACATCCGCGATGGCAAAGTGGCAACACACGGCTGGTTGCGCGAGTCGGAACTTACAGCCGAGGCATTGATTGAACGTTTCCGTCCGCGCGGACTCTCGCAAGTCATCTGCACCGACATCTCGAAAGACGGTATGTTGAGCGGCCCAACGTTCGAACTATATGAGCGCTTGCAGGAGCAATTTCCCGATGTCGAAATCACCGTCAGCGGCGGTATTAGTTCGATGGACGACATTCGCCGATTGAACGCTATGGGACTTCGCAGTGTGATTGTCGGCAAGGCAATCTACGAGGGACGCATAACTATGGAGGAACTGAAAGAATGGTTGCAAAACGAATAATCCCGTGTCTGGACGTCAAGGACGGACGCACGGTTAAGGGTATCAACTTTGTTGGTCTGCAAGATGTTGGAGATGCTGTCGAACTCGGCAAACGCTACGCCGAGCAGGGTGCCGACGAGTTGGTATATCTGGACATCACAGCCACACACGAGGGTCGCGGAACATTCACCCGATTGGTTGAACGCATATCGGCCGAAATCGACATTCCCTTCACTGTAGGCGGTGGCATTGGCTCATTGGAGGACGCTGCACGATTGCTCGATGCTGGAGCCGACAAAATTTCAATCAACTCGGCAGCCATTCGCACTCCCGAACTGATTGACTCGCTGGCAGCCAAATATGGTAGCCAATTTGTGGTTGTTGCCATTGATGCAAAGCAAATCGACGGACGATGGGTTGCCACCACACACGGCGGACGTAAACCCACCGACCGTGAACTTTTTGAGTGGGCACGCGAAGCCCAAGAGCGTGGAGCAGGCGAGATTCTGTTTACCTCGATGGACCACGACGGCACCAAAGCAGGCTATCCGTGCGACACATTTGCACGTCTGGCCGAGGAGTTGTCGATTCCAATTATCGCATCGGGTGGTGCAGGCTCGGTCGAGGATATTGCCGAGGTACTGACTACGGGTCGTGCCGATGCTGCCCTGGCGGCAAGCATTTTCCACTACGGCCAAATCACCGTACGCGAACTTAAAGAGCAATTAAAACTTAAAAACATAAACGTAAGAGTATGAAATTCACAGATTTCAACACAACAAAAAACTCGGACGGTATGATTTGTGCCGTCATCCAGGATGCCGATACGCTCAAAGTGCTGATGGTAGGCTATATGAACGAGGAGGCTTACAACAAAACCGTAGAGACGGGTCTGGTAACTTTTTACAGCCGCACGCGCAACACTCTTTGGACCAAAGGCGAGAGCAGTGGCAATACGCTGACCGTACGCGAGATGTTGGTGGATTGCGATGCCGACACTCTGCTGATTAAGGCTACCCCCGCAGGTCCCACCTGCCACCGTGGCACAACAAGCTGCTTTGACACTATCGAGAGCGAGGGTTTCATTCGTCACCTGCAAAGCGTGATTCAAGGCCGCCACGCCCAAATGCCCGAGGGCTCGTACACAACCAAGTTGTTTACCAAAGGTGTGAACAAAATCGCTCAAAAAGTTGGCGAGGAGGCTGTCGAGACCGTTATTGAGGCAACAACAGGCAACCGCGACCGCTATATTTACGAGGTTTCGGACCTGATTTACCACCTGCTGGTTCTCAACGAACAGATGGGTGTAACACTTCACGATTTGG
>JAFTYJ010000078.1 GCA_017464745.1 Rikenellaceae bacterium
AACAACAAACAGTTTGGTCAAGAGATTACCTTCGGTCGCAAACGTGACGCTGTCAAGAGTTCGACCCTTTCGAAAAACTAACACAATACACACAATACGACGATGAAACGCCTGCTTGTCATACTCGCACTGACAACCCTGTGCACCAACCTCTCGGCTCAATCGTTGAAGATTGGCGGCAAGGCGCCCAAAACCGACTCCTTTGAGTGGCTTACAGAACCCCCTACCGAGAAAAAACGTACCACTCTGGTGGAGTTTTTTCACTCGTCAAACGATGTGTGTACGGGTCGCATTACAACGCTGTGCCAATTGGCCGAGCAACACACCGACTCACTCAATGTGATTGTGGTAGTGCGTGGCGACGACTCGCGCGGACTCAAAATACTGGCCGAAAACTCGGGCAACTACTACGTTGCACAACTATCGGCTCGAACTTTGCGCAGTATGGGTGTAAGATATGTACCCTATGCCTATGTCACCTGCCCCAAACGCCGAACTCTGTGGTGCGGCAACCCCTTGTTCCTCGAACACGAAACTCTGAAAATACTAATCAGCGACGGTAAATACTATGACAGACCACTACGAAAAGCAGCATCGGGCCGAACACGCCGATAGCGCCCTGGATGTAATGGAGGGTGTGAGCAGCCAACCCGTCACCAACCCCCATTTTGTGCGTAAACGCCGACCGAACTTCACAACCGACCAATATGTGGAGGGTATCCTGCGTGGCGATGTAACCGTGTTGTCGCAAGCCATAACACTTGTGGAGAGCAACAACCCCGCACACTATGCCCAAGCACAAGAGATTATCGAACGATGCCTGCCCTATGCCGGCAAATCAATCCGTATCGGTATCACAGGTGTGCCGGGTGCAGGCAAATCAACGTTCATCGAGGCTGTGGGAAATATGGTCACACAAACGGGACATAAACTCGCAGTGCTGGCTATCGACCCGAGTTCGGAACGCAGCAAAGGCTCAATCCTTGGCGACAAAACACGTATGGTCAGCCTCTCGGCAAGTTCCAAAGTATTTATCCGCCCCTCGCCGTCGGCGGGTTCGCTGGGTGGAGTGGCACGCAAGAGTCGCGAGACTATGATTCTGTGTGAAGCCGCAGGATTCGATGTTGTGTTTATCGAGACAGTGGGTGTGGGTCAAAGCGAAACGGCTGTACACTCGATGGTTGACCTGTTTATGTTGTTGCAGATTGCAGGCGCAGGCGACGAGTTGCAAGGTATCAAACGCGGTATTATGGAGATGGCCGACCTGATGGTTATCACCAAAGCCGAGGGCGACAACCTGCATCGTGCGGAGTTGGCTCGCCGACAATTTGCCAACGCCCTGATGCTGTTCCCGCTGAGCGAGTCGGAGTGGCGTCCGCAGGTATTCTGCTGTTCGTCGGTACAAAAAACCGGCCTCGAAGAGGTGTGGAAAGGTGTCGAAGAGTTCATTATGTATGTCAAACGCAACGGATTCTTCTATCGCAACCGCCACAACCAAAACCGCTATTGGATGCGCGAAACCATCAACGAAACGCTGCGCAACAGTTTCTTCCAAGACCCCGAAATCGAGGAGGCTATGGCCGAGTGCGAACAACTCGTACGCGAAGATAAGATGAGTTCGTTCGTGGCTGCCAAACGACTGCTCGATATTTATTTTGACAAAAACAAAAAATAAAAAAACGTAACTCCCTTCTGCAAAACTATCAACTTTAAATCAAACTCATAAAAACCCCAAAACAGTGAAACTACAATTAGACTTCCAACCTAAATTGTTCACTAAACTGCGCAACTACAATCGACAAACCTTTGTGAGTGACCTTATTGCCGGTGTTATCGTAGGTATTGTGGCCCTTCCTTTGGCCATTGCATTCGGTATTGCCAGCGGAGTCAGTCCCGTTCAGGGACTAATCACCGCCATCCTCGGCGGATTTATCGTATCGTTATTGGGCGGTTCGAGTGTTCAAATTGGCGGCCCCACGGGTGCATTTATTGTAATCGTGGCAGGTGTCATTGCCGAATTCGGACTCGGCGGACTGATGATTGCCACCGTAATGGCGGGTATCATTCTGGTTTTGATGGGCGTGTTCAAATTGGGCGTGGTCATCAAATTCATCCCCTATCCCATTGTGGTGGGTTTCACGGGCGGTATCGCTCTGACAATCTTCACCACCCAAATCAAAGACCTGACGGGTATGAGCATTGAGGCTGTGCCTGCCGACTTCTTGTCGAAATGGGCCTGCTACTTCCAAAACCTGGGCAGCATTGACCCCTGGGCGCTCGGAATCGGTATCGCAAGTATCGCAATCATCGCTCTGACTCCCCGCATCTCCCACAAAATCCCCGGTTCGCTGGTGGCCATTGTTTTGATGACCATCGCTACCGTGTGCCTCGAAAAATGGGTAGGTGTGAGTGTCGAAACCATTGGTCAGCGTTTCCCCGAAATCACCTCCGGATTTAGTCTGGCAGACCTCAAACCCCGCGGATTCGATGTCGATATTGACACTTTGTCGTCGCTATTGTCGGTAGCCTTCACAATCGCTATTTTGGGCGCTATCGAGTCGCTGCTGTCGGCCACAGTGGCTGATGGTGTAACGGGCGGACATCACAACGCCAATACCGAACTTATCGGTCAGGGTGTAGCCAATATCGTGGTGCCGTTCTTTGGAGGTATCCCCGTGACAGGCGCGATTGCCCGTACAATGACCAACATCAACAACGGCGGTCGCACTCCCGTGGCAGGTATCATCCACGCAGTGGTTTTGCTGTTGATTCTGTTGTTCCTCACTCCGCTTATCGTCCACATTCCTATGGCGTGTCTGGCGGGTGTGCTGGTTGTGGTGTCGTACAATATGAGTGGCTGGCGTACCATTCGCTCACTTATGCGCGCACCCAAGAGTGACATCGCTGTGTTGTTCACCACGATGATTCTGACCGTAATTTTCGATTTGACCATCGCTATCGAAATCGGCCTGTTGCTGGCA